>DATMNJ010000314.1:0-26262 GCA_035569175.1 Thermoanaerobaculia bacterium
GACGGGACGGCGGCGCGATGAGCCGGCGCATCCCTCTCTTCCCGCTGCCCGAAGTCGTGCTTCTGCCGGGGACGCTGCTGCCGCTCCATGTCTTCGAGCCGCGCTACCGCGCGATGGTGGCCGATGCCCTCGAGGCGGACCGGACGATCGGCATGACGATGCTCAAGCCGGGCTCCGATGCGGCGGCGCCCGCTCCGCCCATCCACCGCGTCGGAACCGCCGGCGAGATCGTCGAGTCCGAAAAGCTCCCGGACGGGCGTTACAACATCCTTCTCGAGGCCCGCTTCCGGTTCCGCGTCCTCGATGAGGAGGCCCCGGCTCCCTACCGCGTCGCCCGCGTCGAGGAGATGACGACGACGTCTTTTCGCGAGTCGGCCGAGGGGGAACGCCTCGTTGCCGCCGCCGTGGACCTCTTCGGGGACGTCGCCCGCGAGCTCGATCTGCCTCCCCTTCCCGGCGACGCCGTCTCGCCCGAGCGGCTCGCCTCGGAGATCGCCCTGCGACTGCGGTACGCGCCGACCGAGCTCCAGATCCTCCTGGAGATCGACTCGCTGCCCTCCCGTTTCGACGCGCTGCGCGGGAGGATGCTCGAGTGGAAGAGCCGGCTGCGGTTCCTGGCCCCGTTCCGGCCGAAGGAGCTGGAACCCAGGAACAATTGACGTCGGACCCGCGCGGCGGCGGCGAACGCGGCCCGAGGACCCGCGAGGGCCGCAGTCCCGAGAGACCCGAGGGAATCAGGGGGACGATGCGTTCAAGGCCCGCTCGTGCGCCCAGCTGCGGATCTGCTTGATCTGCTCTTCCATGGTCACGGCGAGAGGAACGGTGGCGGCGATCATGCGATAGAGGTCGTCTTCCGTGATGGCCCGGGTTTCGGCATAGGCGTCCACGACGGCCGACACGACTGCCTGCTCGACCTCGGCGCCGTTCCAGCCGTTGGTCGCCTTGGCGAGGAAGACGAGGTCGAAGCGGGCGACGTCGCACCGGTTCTTCTTCAGGTGGATCGCGAAGATCTGCTTGCGCTCTTCTTCGTTGGGTAGGTCGACGAAAAAGACCTGGTCGAACCGGCCCTTCCGGATGATCTCGGCCGGGAGCAGGTGAATCCGGTTGGCCGTCGCGGCGACGAAGACCAGAGCGCTCTTTTCCTGCATCCACGTCAGGAAGCCGGAGAAGATGCGCGACATCGACGCATCCCCGCCCTCCCGGTAGCCCCCGACGCCCATCTCGATCTCGTCGATCCACAGGACGGCCGGTGACACGGACTCGACGGAGCGCAGGGCCCGCAGAAAGGTCATCTCGGGGTTGTCGGTCCCGAACACGGCGTTCATGTCGAGGCGAAAGAGAGGCAGGTTCCAGAGGGTCGAGATCGTCTTGACGCACAGGCTCTTTCCGCATCCCGAGATCCCCATCAGGAGGATCCCCTTCGGAATCGGAATGCCGGCATCGAGAGCGTCCTTCGAAAATAGAGCCTGGCGCTTCAACAGCCAGGTCTTCAGGACCGCATAGCCGCCGATGTCTTCGAGCGAGAAGCGCGGGGGGACGAACTCGAGCACTCCCTCCTTGCGCGACATCTGTTCCTTCTCGGCAAGAATCTCGAGGAACCCGGCCTCGTCGAACGTCTTGCGCGACGAGAAAACCTTGGAGACGACGTGGCCGACCTCGTCGGCCGTCAGCCCCCGCATGGCGAGCGCGAGGCGGCGCATCTCCGGCTCCGAGATCGTGAGGCCGAGGCGGCGACGCAGGTGCCCGTCGAGCAGCTTCGAGATCTCGCCGTCATCGGGCAGCTCGTACTCGACGACGTAGATCTCCTTCTTGATCTCCTCCGGAATCGCCAGGCGCGGCGAAACGACGAGGACGTGTCGTCCCCGGTCCTTGAGGGCGCGGTAGAGGTCCCGCAGCCGCCGCACGATCTCCGGACTGCCGGAGGCGGGAAAGTCCTTCAGGAGGTAGAACCCCTTGCCGGTCGCAGCGAGGATCGCTTCGAGCACCTTCAGCGGGTCCCGTGTCTCGGGCACCGCGACGCCGTCCAGCACGAGACCGTCGACGACGGACCACACGCCGTACGGGCACGGCGCTCCATAGAAAGTCTTGGCGAGGTGCTGCGCCAGGCGCTCGACGCGCGTCTCCTCCCACGTCAGGACGTAGAGCAGCGGGTGGCCGCCGAGCAGCGCCTTTCGGATGCGCTCCATCGCCCGGCTCGGGGCGGGGACGACAGCGGTGACGGCGGTGCTCGCAGTGCTCATCGCACGGATTGTAACGCGCCTTGCCCCGCGGGGCGGTTACAATGCCCGACGATGGCAAATCCAGAGCACTGGAAGCTCCTCGGCGCGCCGGACTGGAACGAGTGGCGCATCAAGAACGCCAACGTCACGCCCGACCTGACGGGCGCGGACCTCGCGGGAATGGACCTCTCGGGCAAGGACCTCAAGCGCGCGGATCTGACGCGGGCCGACCTCTCGCGGGCCACGCTCGCCGGCACCGACTTCACCCGCGCGACGCTGCGCCACACGCGGTGGGAGGGCGCCTCCGCCCCGGGCGCGATCTTCGAGCACTGCGACCTGGATTTTCTCGACTTCAACAAGGTCTTTCTCGCGGGAGCACGGTTCCGTTCGGCGTCGCTCCAGAGCTGCGCGCTCGTCGGCACCGACTTCGCCGGCGCGGACCTCACCCTGACGCGCCTCGAAGGCGCGGACCTCTCCGGGGCGAACATGGCGGGTGCGATCCTCAAGGACGTGAACTTCCGCGGCATCAAGCTCGCCAACGCCCACTTCGACGGGGCCGATCTCTCCCGCGCCGTGCTCGAGGGAATCGCCGCCACCCGCGGCGCCTTTGCCAACGCCAACTTCACCAACGCGAACCTGAAGACCTGCGATTTGACCGGCGCCGATCTGCGCCGCGCGAAGTTCACGAACGCGAACCTGCGCCAGGCGTCCCTCTCCGCCGCCGACTGCGAGCGCGCCGAGTTCACCGACGCCGACCTGGAGCTCGTCACGGCGGTGGAGACGAACTTCACCGGCGCCACGTTCGACCGCGCGAAATTGCGCAAGGCGGACCTGCGCCGGGCGGTCTTCCTCGATGCCGGCGGCACCGACGTCAGCTTTGCCGACGCCAAGCTGACCGAGGTGGACTTGCGCTCGGCACGCTTCGAGAAGGCGAACTTTCAGAACGCCGACATGTCGAAGGTCGTCCTTCGCCGCGCCAACCTCAAGGCCTACAGCTTCGTCGGCGCGTCGTTTTCGGGAGCGGATCTGTCGGAGGCGCAGGCCGAAGGGGTCAATTTCTCGCGGGCGAACCTGTCGCTCGGCAGCTTCCGGCTGGCGAACCTGAAGCGCGCCGACTTTTCGGGAAGCCGCGGCTTCGACGCCGACCTCTCCGGATCCCTGCTCATCGGGGCGAACTTCGAGGGGGCATCCCTGCAAGATGCGGATCTCCGGTTTGCCCGCGCCATCGGCGCCAATTTCTCGGGCGCGGAGTTGAAGGGTGCGGACCTGGCCAACTCGGACTTCAGCGAAGCCGTTTTCAAGAAGACGAAGTTCTGGGGAGCCACGGCCCGGCGGGCGAAGGCCCCCAAGGGCAAGAGCTTCCTCTTCGCCCTGTCCACGACCTTCTCGAAGGCGAAAGAGAAGAAGACGAAAGCCGCGGACGAGAAAGAAGCCAAGCGCCAGAAGCGGATCGCCGATCTCGAGGCCGAGGCCGCGAAGAAGCCGCCGCACCGGACGGGGCGTCGCTAGCCGCCCCGAGGGGCCGAGGGATCGCCGGCCCTAGGGCCTGGGCAGCGGTGTCGGAAGGGTCGCGGCCGCCTTTCGGAAGGCGCCTTCCAGCTTGTCGGGCGCGTCGCGATCTACCAGGAAGCCGCCCGGGCGGGGCACGACCCGCGCGACCATCTCGCCCGACCGCGGATGGAGAGAGAGGGTCCACGGCGGCCCCGTCTTCGTCCGAACGGTGACGGTCGCGACCGGGAGGGCGAGGCCCTTGACCGATGCGTCGTCGAGGAAGTCCCTGGCCCGGACGTCGCCGAGCCCCGTGAGGACGTCGTCTGCCGCGGCGGCGGAGAGCGGCTTGCCGCCCACGGTCCAGCCCCCGTCCTTCTGTGCCAGGACGAAGTTCCCCCGGGTGAACGCCGCTTCGACGCCGATCACGTCGCTCCGGTTGAAGCCGAGCAGGCCCCTGCTCCGGAAGGCCTCCGCTTCCTTGGACAGGTCGTCCATGATGTCGCGGTCGACCGTCAACACCTGACCTTCCCGGCGCGCGTAAACGGTATTGCCGTCGGACCGGGTCGCGCCGAAGTCGACCGCGGTGACGGCGCCCTTCGCCCCGGTCAGCGAGACGTGGAAGAGCGGCGGATTCAGGCCGATCGCGGCGAGGTCCTGGCCGCCATGGATGAACTCCTTCACCCTCAGGCCGGCGAGAGCCCCGACCAGACGGTCCACCTCCGCCCGGTCGGCCAGGTCCGCCATCGGCTCGGCCAGCCACCATGCGGCATCCTTGCGCGCGAAGGCGAGCTGTCCCCGGCCGCGCAGGATCTCGAAGCGCGCGACGTCGGCTGCGGCGCCGCCGAAGACCTCGCGGCTCTCGAAGTCGTCCGCGTTCTTGCGCAGCGAGACGAGCACCGCGGCCGGCACGAAGAGGACCTTCTCGGTGCCCTCCACGCGCGCCGCTACGACGTCCGTCCCGGGAATGTTCGCGCCAAACTCGACCGTGCGCGTCTTCAGGGTCTTCGGGTCGCCCGGATCGCTCCACACGATCGTGGCCTTCGCGACGGGCGTCGCGAAGCCGTAGTCCGACGCCTTCGCTTCGGCCGAATCCTCGCCGCCGGCGCGTTTCATCCCGGCCAGATCGGAGACGACGCCGCCGACCGCGAACGCGTCCGCCGGGTACTTTTCCGGCTTGATCATCCGCCACCCGGCCGCGCCCGCGCGCTGGAACTCGAGCGTCTCGCCAGCCCGCGCGAGCTCGATCCGCTCGATCCGGTCCTGGGGAATGTCCCAGTAGAGATCGCCCTTGCGCGCCCGCTCCTCGGTCGTGGGCATCTTGCGCTCGACGAAGAAGATGAACGCGACGAGCGCGACGACCACCGCGGTGAGGGCGAGCAGTTTCCTGGGCGACATCGGGAACGCTCTAGTCGCGGCGCCGGTACCAGACCCAGATCCCGAGCACCACCGCGAGCGCCGGCAACCCGACGATCGCGGCCCAGCCGATCCTGCGGACCTGCGCTTCGGTCAGCGAGAGCGACGATTGCGCCGGCGTCTTGGGGGCGATGCCGACCTGCTTGTCGCTGCCGGCCAGCCAGTGCGCGGCGTTTGCGAACAACATGCCGTTGGCACCGTTCTGGATCGAGCCGTCGGCCGCAAAGCGCGAGTTGCCGATGACGACGAGGCGGGGCGCCTTTGCGTCGACCTTCTTCGCATCCGCGGGCGACAGGGCCACGGCGAGCGAGACCGGCCCCTGCGTGTCGGTCGGGTCCTTCTTGATCTCGGAGTCGAGGTCTTTCAGGTTCGTCTCGCCCCACCCCTCCGGCGAGGTCTCGACGAGCATCGCCTCCGAGAGCCCATCCGGGGGCTTCTCGGCCTTCGTCACGGAGCGGGCGAGAGGGAGCACCACGGGTAGGCCCTCGGCCGCGATCCCGCTGACGATCGGGCTGGATCCGTAGCGGTTGGCGAGGAGCGTTTCGGCGCCCACCTGCGGCAGGGCGTTGGCCGGGTCCACGACGAGGTCGTTGCCGAGCCGGATCCCGTACTTGCCGAGCAGCCCGCCGAACCCGAGGTCGAGCGGTGGCGCGCCGGGACCGGGCAGGATCGGGTCGAGCAGCAGCAGAACACGGCCTCCGCCGGCGAGGAACTTCTCCAGGGCGCCGGCCTCGGGCTCCAGGAACGCCGTGCGGGGCCCGGCCACGATGACGAGGTCGGCGTCGGCCGGGAGGTCGTCCTTGCCGAGCGCGTCCCACGTGCCGACCGTCATGTTGCTGCGCTCGAGGATCTGCTTTGCCTGCGCATAGCCGCGCCCGCGCTCGCCCGAGTCGATCGCCGATTCGCCATGGCCCTTCGAGAAATAGACCTTCGGCTGCTTGGCCTCGGTGACCGACAGGATCGCCGACGTGAAGGCCTCCTCCGCCTTGAACGCCTTGACGCCCGGAGTGCCGCCCATCTCCGCCCCCGCGAAATCGAAGTCGGCCAGCTTGTCCTCCTCGACGTACTTCTTGCGATCGCCGCTCTTGAAGACGACCGTGCTCTCGCGGATCGCGGCCTCCTTGACGAGGGTCTCGGCGCGCGCCGGGTTGCGCTGGGGGTCGAGGTACTCGACCTCGATCTTCGGGCTGGCGGCCTGGTAGCGCGACAGGAGCTCCTTGACCTCCGGCAGCAGCCTCGACCGGCCCGGCACCATGAACACGGTCACCTGGACGGGCTGTTTCAGGCCGGCGAGGATCTTCTTCGTCGTGTCGGAGAGCGAATAGATCTGCGTGTGCGTCCAGTCGAACCGCTTCCAGTGGCGCAGCGCCAGGTAGTTGGCCCCGACGAACGCTGCGGCGGCCAGGAGGATCCCGGCTCCGGACACGCCGAGGCGCGAGGAGCGCGCGCTCACGGCGTCTCCTTCTTCGACGAGAGCACCGTCGCCGCCAGCAGCAGGAAGAAGACGGTTCCCGACAGGTAGTACACCAGCCGGCGCGTGTCCACGACGCCGCGCGCGAACTCGTCCATGTGCTCCCAGATGTTGAGGTAGCCGATCAGGCTCTGGCGCGCGGGATCGGAGCCCGACTCGAACAGGCCGACCGAGAAAATCGGGATGAGCATCGCGAACGCCAGGATGGCCGCCAGGATCTGGTTCTTCGTGACCGCGGAGGCGAACGTGCCGATGGACAGGAAGTAGGCCCCGAGCAGCGCGATCCCGAGGTAGCCCGCGGCTACCGCGCCCAGGTCCACGTCGGTCTTCGCGCCGATGTACAGGATGAAGACGAGGCTCGGCAGCCAGAGGACGAGAAAGAAGCCGAGGGCGCCCAGAAATTTCCCGAGGACGACCTGCGTCTCCGAGACGGGCGAGGTCAACAGGACCTCGAGCGTCCCCGACCGCCGCTCTTCCGCCAGCAGTCGCATCGTCAGGATCGGCACGATGAAGAGGAGGAAGATCCAGAAGAACGTGTTCGTGAACATGATCGGCAGGAACCGCTCGCGCGGGCCGCCCGGCGTCGCGAGGAAGGACACGATCTTCGCGAAGATGAGGCCGTTCAGGAACATGTAGGCCGTCAGGATCACGTAGGCGAGGGGCGACAGGAAGTAGGCCCGCCACTCGCGGCCGACGATGGCGAAGAGTTTTCTCATGACGGCGGCGCTCCGGCTTCGGCGGCGGGGAGAGCGGCGTCCGGGTCCGTCTCGTGCCGCGTCAGCCGGACGAAGACGTCCTCGAGCGACAGCGCCTCCCGGGACAGCTCCCGCAGGACCCAGCCGCGCTCGACGGCCACGCGGAAGATGTCCTCCCGCGGATCGGCGCCCGGAGCGCACAGGATGCGCGCGCGCGTTTCCCCCGGGGCCTCTTCGATCTCGACGGCCGAAATCCCGGCGACGCCCGCGAGGGCGTCACGCGCGGGGACGTTGCCCCGGACCGCGATGCGCACCACGGGCGACCCGGCGAGCTTCCCGCGCAGTTGTGCCGGCGTGCCCTCGGCGACGATCCGACCGCGGTCGATGATCAGAACGCGGTCGCAGACCGCCTCGACCTCCGGCAGGATGTGCGTCGAGAGCAGCACGGCGCGGTCGCGCCCGAGCTCGCGGATCGTCTCGCGGATCTTGATGATCTGGACCGGGTCGAGGCCGATCGTCGGCTCGTCGAGAATGAGCACCGGAGGCTGGTGGACGAGCGCGCCCGCCAGCGCCGTCCGCTGCCGAAAGCCCTTGGACAGATTCTCGATGCGCCGCCCGGCGACCTCGCCGAGCAGGCAGCGCTCGAGCGCCTCGCCGACGCGGGCGCGGACGCTGCCCCGCGCCACGCCCTCGAGGCGCGCGCGAAAAGCGACGTACTCCGACACGCGCATCTCCGGATAGGTCGCCGCCGACTCGGGCAGGTAGCCGAGGCACGCCCGGGCGGCCATGGACTGTGTCGCGACGTCGTATCCGGCGACGCGCGCCGATCCGGCCGTCGGCGGGAGGAACCCCGTCAGGACGCGCATGGTCGTCGTCTTCCCGGCCCCGTTTGGCCCGAGAAATCCGACGATCTCGCCCCGCTTGACGGAGAACGTGACGTCGTCCACCGCGAGGCGAGTCGGATACCGCTTCGAGAGGCCTTGAACTTCGATCATGCGTGACCGCGCTTAGAAATCGCGGAAGAATAAACCATATTCCCGGAAAACCGCGCCTGTATCATTGCCGTTCATGATCTCGGTCGAGAACGTCTCCAAGACCTACGGCCGGTTCGGCCGCCGGACGCGCGCGCTCGACGGCGTCTCGCTCGAGATCCAGCGCGGCGAGACGCTCGGTCTCATCGGGCCCAACGGCGCGGGCAAGACGACGCTGCTGTCCTGCCTCCTCGGGTTCCTGCGGCCGGACTCCGGCAGCCTGACCGTCGCCGGACTCGACGTCGACGACCTGCGGGTGCGGGCGCGGACCGGCTACATGCCCGAACGCCTCGGATTCGACCGCGACCTCTCGGGGGCAAGCTTCCTCGCGTTCCACTGGCGCCTCTCGGGCGGCGACCCGGCCCGCGTCGACGCCGAGGTGCAATCCGCAGCGGACCGGGTCGGCCTGGACCGCTCCGCCCTCTGGAAGAAGCTCCGGACGTATTCCCGCGGCATGCTGCAGCGCATCGGCGTCGCCCAGGCGACGCTCGGCAACCCCGACCTTCTCTTTCTCGACGAGCCCGCCTCCGGCACCGACCCGCTCGGCGTCGCGATCGTCCGCGATCAGATTCTGGCCGCGAAAGCGCGCGGCGCCACGATCGTCCTGAACTCGCACCAGCTTGCGGAAGTCGAGCGCGTGTGCGATCGCGTCGTCTTCATCGACCATGGGCGGCTCACCCGCTCGGAGACGCTGCGCGGCGAGACCGCTTCGCGGCGCCGCGCGATCGTGCGCGTCCCCGAGACCCGGATCGCCGAGGCCCACGCCGCGCTTGCCGCCGTGGGGATCGCGGCCGAGCCGGGCCCGGAGGGATCCCTGCGGCTGGCCGAGAGTTCCGACGCCGACGTCGCGAAGGCGGTCAAGACGCTGGCACTCGCGGACGTTCCGGTGCTCGAGGTCCGCTCCTCGGCCGAGCTCGAGGAGCTCTTCCGGGCCGGGGGGTCCCCGTCGTGATCGAGATGGTGCGCCGCTTCCTGCGGCAGCGGTTCTCCAACGTCGGTGTCGTGATCGCTCTGTCGGCGCTGGCCCTGCTCCTGGCGCCGCAGATCGCCGGTTCGGGCGGCCAGTCGAGCCTCGACGGCGTCTCGACGCTGGCCCTCATCATCCTCGCGGCCGGCTGCGTCGCCCGGGACGCGTCGGGCGGGGCGCTCCAGATGATCCTTTGCCGGCCGATCCGCCGCAGCGACTACCTGCTCGGCAGGTACCTCGGGATCCTCCTGGCGTTCGCGCTGTTCCTCGTCGCGTCGGCGGCGCTCGGGATCGCGTTCGCGCGCGGGATCATCCCTCTGCTCGGAGGTCAGGCCCGGCCCGTGGAGTTCGCGGCGCTCGGGGCCCAGCTGACCGCGACGTTTCTCGGGGGCCTCGCCACGGCCGCGACGATCCTGCTGCTCTCGACCTTCCTGCCGGGCTACGGCGACGTCCTCGGCTTCATCCTCCTCACGCCCCTTTCCGCCCTTCCGGACGTGGCCGGACAGGTCCTGCGCGCGCCCTGGCTTCAGAGAGCCGGGAAGATCCTGCGCGAGAACCTGCTGCCTTCGCTCGACTGGACCGCCGTGCTCCACGGCCGCGATCCGCTCGGCGAGGCGAGCGGCCGCTGGGTACTCGCGGTCGTCGTCTCCCTCATCGCGGCCCTCGTGATCTTCAGCCGACGGGAGTTCGCCTATGGACAGGACTGACGCCGCGCTGCCCGATCCCGCGGCCGCGCCGCCCTCACGGTCACAGTCGCAGTCGCGGCTGTCGCCGGTCCTCGCCTGGGTCCTCCTCGCCGCGGTCCTCTTCCGCATCGTGACGGCCGTCATGAGTCGCGGCACGGGCGAAAATTCGGTCGGTCTCGTCCAATGGCAGCCGCGCGAGCGGGCGGGCGCTCTCGCGAAGGCGAGCGGCAAACCGATCCTCTACGATTTTGGCGCGGCCTGGTGCGAGCCCTGCAAGCTTCTCGATCGCGACTGGGCGGATCCAACCGTCGCGGCGAAGGTCAACGGCGCCTTCGTGCCGACGCGGATCACCGACCGGCAGCGCGAGGACGGCCGCAATCCCGAGGACGTCGCCGAGCTCATGCGCCGGTTCGAGATCGTAGGCTTTCCTGCGGTCGTCGCGGCGGCACCCGACGGCCACCTGCTCGGAAAGCTCGAGGGCTACGCCGGCAGGGAGCGGCTGATGCGTTTCCTGGAGAACCCGACCACGAGCGAGTGAGGCCGGCCGCCTCCCCCGGGAACGCTAGTCCTCCTCGTCCTCGTCGAGCCGGCCTCCCGTCTTGACCGCCACGGGCCCGTTCTCCGTCGAGAGACGAACGATGACCGGGCCGGCGCCGAGCTCGAGCTTCTTGTGGTCGTCGTCCCACGTGCGCCGCACGCCGCCGCAGGCGTCGCCGCGGCACGAAAACGGCGAGTGGCCGAGCGACTCGACGCTCGTCCCGGACCGGTAGCCCGCCGGAACGGCGAGGGTCACCGGCCCGTTGACGGCTCGGGCATCGAAGCCCTCGCCCTTCCAGGCGGACCCCGAAAGCGCCACCGCGATGGGCCCGTTCTCCGTCGAGAGACGCAACTTGCCTCCGTCGCCCCGGGCCGAGATCGGCCCGTTCTCCGCGCGCGCATCGATGTCGCCGGCCGAGTCGGTCACCGAGATCGGGCCGTTCTCCGACCGGACGGTGACGCGGCCGGAAAGTCCCGACAGCGCGATCGGGCCGTTGTCCGCCGAGAGCTCCATTGCCGCGCCCTTCGGCGCATGGATGATCAGGTACCCGACCCAGTCCCCCGACGGCCCGCGGACCGACAGCGTGCCGCTCTCGCGCGACACGGAGATCGCGTCGAGCCCGGCTTTCGAAGGAGCGGCCTTGCAGACGAGGACCTCGAAGTCGGCGCGGTCGGTTCCATGCACGCTGGCGCCGGAATGCTCCGGGACGTGGACGCGAAGGGGTTTGCCGGCATCCGCCGCGAACGTCAGGCGCTCCTCGGCGCGGACGCCCGGACGGTCGTCGAACTCGACACGGATGTCGCTGCAGCTTGCCGGGTCGCCGTCGTCGTGGATCGAGACGTTCCCTCCCCCGTGGTGGCCGGCGCGGGCCGGCGCCGCCGCGAGCAGAAGGGCCGTCGCCAGGGCCGTTGCGGAAAGCGCGCGGGTCATCGTCATGTCGTCCTCCCCCTCCTGAGACGGCGAAAACCCGGGGAGGTTTCGCTCAAACCGGGATCAGTCTTCCGCGACGACGACCGGCCCCCCGTTGCGAACGAGCGCCACGGCGGCGCCCTCGGCCTCGGTCAGGGGCTTCTCCCACCACTCGCCGTTGCGGCTGCCGAGATCCGCGTAGAGGCCGGCCGGAAGGACGCCGACCGAGCGGTTGCGGCCGGACTGTTTGGACAGGTACATCGCGCGGTCGGCGAGCTTCAACACCTCGGTGAACGCGAAGGTCCGCGTCGAATCGGGGTACCACGGGAAGGGCGCCCACCCGACCGAGCAGGTGCGCCGGACCTTGTGGCCCCCGCCGAGGTCGAAGGGGTCGGAGCCGACCGACTGCATGACGCGTCCGGCGAGCACGTCGCCGCGCGAACGGTCGGCGTCGCGCGAGATGAGCAGGAACTCCTCGCCGCCCCACCGGATCAGGCGGTCGGAATCGCGCACGACGTGCGTCAGGCGCCGGGCCACCTCGGCGAGGACGCCGTCGCCGCGGTCGTGGCCGTACTCGTCGTTGATCTCCTTGAAGTGGTCGATGTCCACGATGTAGAAGATCAGGTCGCAGTTGCGAGGGCGGTTTTGCGCCGGCGTCGAGTGGACCCGCAGCGTGCGGTTGACGTCGTCCTCGATCACGGTCGAAAAGAACCGTCGGTTGCGGGCACCCGTCAGGGCGTCGGTGAAAGAGGCTTCTCGCAGCTCGCGGTTGGCCGCGGCGAGCTCGGCGCTGCGCGCCGCGACCGCTTCCTCCAGGCGCCGCCGCTCGGCCTCGAGGTGCCGGGTCCGCCAGCGCACGACGGCCACGAGCAGGCCGGCCGTCAGGAGCACCCAAAGAACCCGGGCCCAGATCGTCTCCCACCAGGCCGCCTTGACCTCGAGCTGGACGACCGCCGGAACGCGGGACACCTTGCCGTCGGCGGCGACGCACAGGACCTCGAAACGGTAGCTGCCGGTCGGGAGCGCCGGAAAGCGGGCCTCGGTCAGCTCGGTCTCGGTGTACTGGTCGACGAGGCCGACCATGCGGTGCCGATACCGCACGCGGCGCGGCTCGATGAACGTCAGGCCCGACCAGGACACGCTGAAATTGCGCTCGCCCGACTCGAGCCCGACAGGCCGCACGACGTCCAGTTGCCGGTCGCCCGCCTGCGCCGCCGTGATCACGATGGGGGGCGGCGGTTCCGGGGCCGGCGTGGTGCCGGCCTGGAAGCGGATGAGGCCGCGGCTCGAGCCGAGCCAGACGGTCCCGTCCGCCTCGGCGAAGAACGCGTTCTGGTCGAGGTCGTCGCTGACCATCCCGTCCGGCTTCCCGTAGCGGACGGCGTGCTTCCAGTCGGGACCAAACACGTCGGCGCCGGTTCCCGTTCCGATCCAGACCGCGCCCGACGCGTCGCGCCCGAGCAGGACGACCTTGTTCGAGACGAGGCCGGACTTCACGTCGATCGGCCGCACGGTGAGGCGGTCGCCCTCGATGATGATCTTCGCCGCGCCGATCGATTCCCGGTAGGCGACGACGGCGCTGCCGTCGGCCGCGAAGACGAGCGAGGACAGAAAGTTCTCCTTGAGCCCGTCGCGCGTCGAGAACCTGCGGGGCGACGGTCCCGTCAGCCGCAGGAGCCCGTCGCGGCTGGTCGCATACAGGGTTCCCGAGGGATCCTCGGCAAAGGCGCGCACCTGGTCGGGCTTGTCGGGGCCGAGAGTGACCCGCTCGAAGGTCGTCGCCGACGATCCCGCCGGCAGCCGGTAGAGCCCCTCGACGGCTCCGACCCACACCTCGCCATCGGGGCGGACGTGGATCGCGCCCACGCGGAACTGTTCGGCCGTCAGGTCGGGCGCCGCATACCTCTTGACCTTGCCGTCCGGCAGGAATCGCGTGACGCCGCCCGGCCAGGACCCGACCCAGAGGCTGCCGTCGTCCGCGGCGGCGAGGGCGTTGACCGTGTTGCCTCCGAGGCCATCGTTGACGTCGTAGTTTCGGACGTCGCCCGTGCGCGGGTCGAGGCGGTTCAGTCCCTGCTCGGTTCCGACCCAGATCGGTCCCGGCCCGGGTCCGATCTTCTGGCGAGCGACGGACCACACGACCTCCTGGGACAGGCCGTCGGACCGCGTCCAGTTGGTGAACTCGCCGCGGCCGAGCCGCCGGTCGAGCCCTCCGCCGAGCAGCCCGACCCAGAGCGAACCCTCGCGGTCCACGAGCGCGGTGAGGGCGGCGTCGGAAGCGAGGCCTTCCCGGCGCCCGATCAGGCGCCAGGCGCCCTTCTCCTTGTAGGCGAGGCCCCGCACGGTCGGCACGAGCAGCTCGCCCCGATCGTCGAAGGCGAGGCGGCCGACCTCGCTCGATTCCGGCAACCCTTCGTCGTCGCGCTCGAAGCGCTGGGCTCCGCGGGGAAGAAGGTAAAGGTGCTTGACGGTTCGGACCCAGAGGCGCCCCGGCGCGTCGGTCTCGACGTCGTCGAGCGTCTCATCGGCGGGCAGCCCGCGCGGCCGGCCGAACTCGACGACCCGCCCGGACTCCTTGCGGAAGAGGAGCCCTCCGCGGGCGAAGTAGAGAGCGCCGGCGGCATCCACGTGGACGCCGCCCACCGGACCCTCGCCGAGCGCGTTGGCCTCCTTGTCCCACTCGTATCGGTCGTTCTTGCCCGAATAGAGGCCCCGATCCGTCCCCACGTAGACCGTGCCGCCGGCGTCCGACGCCACGCCCTGGTGGCTGATGGCGAACGGCCCGAGGCCGGCCTTCTCGTCGATCACGACGAACCGGCCTCCCACGAACCGCGCCAGGCCCGCCCCCGTCGCCGCATAGAAGCGTCCCTCGGCCGTCTCGTAGATCTGGTAGATCCGCGTGCGCGGCAGGCCCTGCTCGCGGCTGAATTTCTTGAACTGGCGGCCGTCGAAGCGAAAGAGCCCGTCGTCCGTCCCGGCCCAGAGGTAACCGATGCGGTCCTGCAGCACGCATTCGACCGACGGGTCCACGAGACCGTCGTCCTGGGCGTACGTCCGGAACATGAAGCGCCCGAGAAAGGACGGCTCTCTGGCGGCTGTCGACGGCGAGGGCGCGCCAGATGCCGCTCTGGCCGCCAGGGCGAGCGCCGCGGCGAAACACAGTCCGCCGAAGACGAGCCGCAACCCGGAGGCTCCTTTTTTGCGTGAGATTCGCACGTCTGTATTTGGCAGCGACCGCCGCCATTATAGGGTCGGCCGCGGTCCGACGCGGGACTTCAGGTCCGAGGGTCGGCCGAATCCCGCAAGACGCCGCGGGCCGGCGCCGGAGGGGCTTGCGCCGGACCGACGAAGAACGGACCCGTGACGCTCTTCGGGTTCGAGCGGATGTCCGCCGGCGTTCCCTCGGCAATGAGCCTGCCGCCGGCCTCGCCGCCGCCCGGACCGAGCTCGATGAGCCAGTCGCAGGCCTCGAGAAACCCGAGGTTGTGCTCGACCGCGAGCACGGAGTGTCCCCGCGCAATCAGGCGCCGCAGTGTCGCGAGCAGCCGATCCACGTCGCGGGCGTGGAGACCGGTCGTCGGCTCGTCGAAGAGGAAGAGCGCGCCGCGCGAGGCCGCCGGACGGATTCCCAGGAAGGCCGCCAACTTGAGCCGCTGCGCCTCGCCGCCCGACAGTGTCGCCGTCGGCTGGCCGAGGCGCACGTAGCCGAGACCGGCTTCGAGCAGGGGCTCGAGCCGCCGCACGATCTTCTCTTCGGCCGCGAAGAAAACGGCCGCGTCCTCCACGGTCATGTCGAGCACGTCGTCGATGTTCTTTCCGCGCAACCGGACCGCCAGCACCCGGGCCTGGAAGCGCCTCCCGTCGCAGACCTCGCAGCGGACCGTGACGTCGGCCAGAAACTGCATGTCGATCGTCTGCCAGCCCGTGCCCCGGCACGCCTCGCAGCGCCCGCCGACGGAGTTGAACGAGAAGTCCCGCGCGGTGATGCCGCGGGTGGCGGCCCTCCCCGACCGCGCGAAGAGCTGCCGGATCTCGTCCCACGCCTTGGTGTAGGTCACCGGGTTCGAGCGCGCCGAGCGGCCGAGCGGGCTCTGGTCGACGAGGAGCAGGTCCGAGATCGCCTCGAAGCCGTCGACGCGGTCGTGCTCCCCGACCTCGAACTGCGCCGCGCCCTTGATCCTCCGCGCGTACGCATTGTGCAGAACCTCGCGCAGAAGCGTCGACTTGCCCGAGCCCGACACGCCGGCGAGCGCGACGAGGCGCCCGAGCGGAATCCGGACCGTGAGGTCGTGCAGGTTGTGCTGTCGAGCGCCCACGATCGTGACCGCGCCCTCGGCACGGCGAAACGGGACGACGCGTGGACCCGACGGACGCGGCACGTGGGCGGGGCCGTCGCGGGAGGTCGGGCGCGGCTCCCGGGCCGACGCAAGGCGGCGGCGCAGCAGCTCGCCGGTCGCCGAGTCCTTGACGCGGGCGAGGGCGCGCGGGGTCCCGGCGAAGAGGACCTCTCCGCCGCGGCTGCCGGCCTCCGGGCCGAGGTCGATCACGTGGTCGGCCGACTCGATCGCCTCGGGATCGTGCTCGACGACCACGACGGTGTTGCCGCGGTCCGCCAGTCGGCGCAGGATCGCGAGCAGCCGCCGCGTGTCGATCGCGTGCAGGCCGATCGTCGGCTCGTCGAGCACGTAGAGAGTCCCCGTCAGCGCCCCGCCGAGGGCCGAGGCGAGGCCGATGCGCTGCGACTCACCGCCGGAGAGTGTCCGCGCCGCGCGCGACAGCGTCAGGTAGTCGAGTCCCACGTCGTTCATGTAGCGCACGCGCGCGCGCAGTTCCGCGACGACCGAGGAGAGCCGTTCCTCCTCCGGCGGCGAGAGCGAGAGCTCGTCGAAAAACACCCTGAGCTGCGCCAGCGAGAGGTCCGTGAGCTCGGCGATCGTCCGGCCTCGGAACCGGACCCACAGCGCCGGCGGGGCCAGGCGCGCGCCGCGGCAGGCGTCGCAGAGCGTGTACGCCCGGTACCGCGCGAGGAGCACGCGGACGTGGATCTTGTACCGCTTGGTTTCCAGCCAATCGAAGAACCCCTGGACGCCGTAGAAATCGCCGCGTCCCCCGATGAGCACCTCGCGCTCGTGCGCGGACAGGCGCGAGATCGGAACGTCGGTGCGGACCGAGTATCGCCGGCAGGCGCGGAAGAGGTCGTCGTAGGCGGACTCGTAAGCCGGCGTGTTCCAGGGCGCGATCGGACGGTCGGCCAGCGTCAGGCTGCGGTCCGGAATCGCCTTCTCGAGGTCCACGCCGATCACACGGCCGAACCCCTGGCACGCCGGGCACGCGCCGAGCGGCGAGTTGAACGCGAACAGAGGCGGCGTCGGATCGCGGAACTCGCGGCCGCACCGCGGGCAGTGCAGTCCGCGCCGGAACGTGCGCACGCGGCCGTCCATCCGCGCCTCGAGCGACCCGGCCAGCGCGAACGCGGTCTCGGCGGCGGCGGCGAGCTCGGGCCGCGAGGCCGCTCCGACCACGAAGCGGCCCACGACGAGGCGCAGGCGGCCCTCGCCGTCGACCAGCTCCCCGGCATCGTCGCCGATCTCGACGACCTCGCCCGCCGCCGACAGGGCGCGGAAGAATCCGGCCCGCCTGTACTCGCCGAGACGGGCGGCGTCCGATGGCCCTTTTTTCCTTCGCGGAGCGGGCGCCGCGGGATCTTTCCAGACGAGCGGCGCGACGAGCACCGCGCGCGCGCCGTTTTCGGCCGCGCAGAGCTCCTCGACCGCCCGGTCGACGCCGCCCGGTACCGCCGGGACACCGCAGTCTGGGCAGGAGGTGGTTCCGCCGTGAGCGAAGAGCAGGCGCAGCGAATCCTGGATCTCGGTCTGCGTCCCGACGGTCGAGCGCGCATTGCGCACGCCGTTCTTCTGTTCGAGGGCGATCGCGGGCGGCACCGGCTCGATCGAGTCCACGTCGGGCCGGTCGAGCCGCTCGAGGAACTGCCGGGCGTATGTCGAGAGCGACTCCGCGTACCGGCGCTGGCCCTCGGCGTAGAGCGTGTCGAAGGCGAGCGAAGACTTGCCCGAGCCCGACACGCCGGTCACGACCGTGAGGCGGCCCAGCGGAATGTCCGCGGAGATGTTCTTGAGATTGTGGGTCCGCGCGCCGCGGATGCGGATGGGCGAGGGTCGGACTCGGGGAGGATGGGGCTTTTTCACGAATTCACCGAATCGGTGAATCTATCAGACCCCGTCCGTCGCTAACCGCCGCCGTGAACCGGGCACAGGGTCGTCGGAGCCGTCCCCTCGATGAACACCTCGGACGTCCTCTGCGGGCAAGCCGGCGCCGCGAGGAATCCCGTCGTCGGATCGATCTCCGCCGTCACGATGTCGGAGGGAACGGGAAAGTCCTCGCCGAAGAACTGGCCCGGCACCGAACGGGAGAAGTCGGCGAAGATCGGAACGGCCGCCTGCGTTCCCGACAGGTTCAGCCCGCGATTGTCGTCGTACCCGACCCAGACCGCCGCGAGAAACCGCGGCGAGTACCCCACGAACCAGGCGTCGCGGCCATCGTTCGTCGTGCCCGTCTTGCCCGCGAGCACGCCTTTCAGGCCCTTGCTCCGGGCCGCGGCGGCGGTGCCGTGGTCCACGGCCCCCTTGAGGATGGAATTGACGAGGTACACCGCGTCGGCAGGCAGTGCGGGGGCGAGGGTCGCGGCCTTGCGGTCGAGAACCGTGCCGTCGCCCGTCATCACGCCCACGATGGCGTTGGGCGCCACCCGCACGCCGCTGTTGGCGAAGACCGCGTAGGCCCCCGCGATCTCCATCGGGGAGATCTCGAAAGCTCCGAGCGCGACCGAGGGATAGCCGCGCAAGCGCGAGCCGATGCCGGCCTCCCGCGCCGCGCCCAGCACGTAGGGCAACCCCGCGGTCAGAGAGACGCGGACGGTCGGAATGTTGATCGACCGCTCGAGGGCCTGGCGCGCGGACATCGGGCCGCGGTAGTCGCCGTCGTAGTTTCGCGGGGTCCACATCTCCTCGTCCGTCTTCTGCCCCCACTCGACGGTGATCGGTGTGTCCATGAGGATCGTTGCCGGCGTCAGCGGAGGATCGAGGTCGCGCCGGGAGAAGGCGGCGAGGTAGACGAAGGGCTTGAAGAGGCTTCCCGGCTGCCGGTGGGCCTGGGTCACGCGGTTGAACTGGGAGAGCCGGTAGTCGCGGCCGCCGACGAGCGCCCGCACGCTGCCCGTCTGGGGCTCGAGCACGATCAGCGCGCCCTGGAGGGGCGCCTGCTTCGAGGCCGAGGCCAGGCGTTTGTACGTCTTCTCGAGTCCTCCGAGGCCCTGCGTCACGGAGCGCTGCCCCGCCTGCTGGAGGTCCACGTCGAGCGTCGTGTAGATCTGCAGGCCCTCGGTCTGGAGCTGCCGGCCATAGCGCTCCGCGAGCTCCCCCTTGACGAAGTCCACGAAGTGGGGCGCGCGCGTCCGGTCCTCGACCCGGGTCTTCGGCGTGACGGGCTCCGCCACCGCGGCCCGCAGCGCGGCGTCGTCGATCTTCCCCTCCTCGAACATGAGGCGCAGCACGAGGTCGCGGCGCTGCGTCGTGCGCTCGGGGCTGCGAAACGGCGAATACGCGTTGGGGGCCCGGATCATGCCGGCGAGCGTGGCCGACTGGGCGAGGTCGAGGTCCGACACTTCGGTGCCGAAGTAGTAGCGCGCCGCTTCGCCCACGCCGGTGATGGCGATCGCGCCCCGCCGCCCGAGATAGATCTCGTTCAGGTACGCCTCGAGGATCTCGTCCTTCGAGTAGCGGGCGTCGAGGATCACCGCCATGACCGCCTCGGTGGCCTTGCGGCGGACGGTGCGCTCGGGGGAAAGGTAGAGGTTCTTGACGAGCTGCTGCGTCAACGTCGAACCGCCCTGCTTCATCCCGCCGGTCAGCGTCTTGAAGCCCGCCCCGAGCAGGCGCCGCACCGACACGCCCGTGTGGCGAAAAAAGTCCCGGTCCTCCGTCACGAGGATCGCATCCACGAGCGACTGCGGCGCGTCGGCGAGGCGGATGACCGTGCGGTCCTCGAGCTCCGCGCCGAACACCGACCCCAGCAGCTCGGGCTCGAGCGTCACGGCGGGCACCGGGTCGCCCGAAGCATCGGTCAGGGTCTTCACCCGCCCGCCGGCAAGGACCGCCCGGACGCGCTGTCCCGGAAACATTCGCCCCGGGTAGCGGAAGCCGCGCGTGTGGATCTCGAGGGCGTCCTTCTCGCGGCGGAAGTGACCCGGGCGTTCGGGCGCGGCGTCCGACTCCTGGTAGAAGAGCCGGCCGAGCTTGGCCGTCAGGCCCGCGATCGACGTGGTGTCGCCCGGGCGCAACACGTACAGGTCGGAGTAGATCCGCGACGGCAGGTTCCAGCGGCGGCCGTCGAAGCGCGCGACGACGCGTGTCGTGAAGTACGCAAGGCCGAGGACTCCGGCAAGCAGGATTCCGCCGAAGACCCCGAGGATCGGCAGGCGGTGGCGGTACACCCAGACCGGAAGCGAGACGAGCCGCGCCGGCGGCGTTTCGTCGTTCACGGCGGGAGGATAACGTCATAACATCCCGTCCGCTTGGCGAAGAAGCGGCGCAGACAGGAATCGATCGCTCCGCCCGCCCGCGCCGGCATCGGAGCGGTCGTGGCCGCCGCGGTGCTGTCGGCCGTCCTCGCGGGAACGGCGCTCGTCGTGGACACCGAAGCGGGCGCCGCGTTCGACGCTCCCAAGCGGCTGATCGCGCTGGTCGGCACGGCACTGGCAGCCGCCGCGGCCCTCGCCTTCTTCCGCCGCGGCGACGGTCCCGCGGCACGGCCCTGGATCGCCGGACCCGCCTCGCGGCGGATGGCCCTGGGGCTGGCAGCGGCGGCCCTGCTCCTGGCTTTCCTCGCCGCCCTCGCCTCGCCGCGGCGGGCACTGTCGCTCGATGCCATGCGGGCTCTCGCGCTCTACGCCCTGCTTCTGCCGCTTGGCGCCTCCCGGGCCATCGAGAAGGGAAAGGCGTGGCTGACCGGAACCTTTCTCGCGGTGACCGCGGTCAACGCCGTCGTGTCGATCCTCGAGAGCCGGGGGCTGTTCCACCCGTTTCCGCTCGAGACGTTCGGTGACCGCCAGGAGACCGGCGCTTACGCCGGCAACGTCGGATACCTCGCCATCACGCTCGCCTTCGGCGCGGTTCTCGCGCTCGGAATCCTCCTGACCTCCAGGCGCGCCGGGGTCCGCCTGGCGGCGGGCGGAGCGCTCGGGCTCTTTGCGCTGACCCTGCTCGTCAACCGGAACCTCACCGCCCTGACCTCGACGCTCGCCGGCGCGGGCGTGCTCCTCGTCGTGCTCTACGGGCGCCGCGCCGCGCTGCCGATCGCCGCCGCCGTCCTGGCGGCCGTGATCGGCGTCGTCGGCTACGCCCCCTTGCGCGACCGGGCCGGCGAAGCCGTCAACGCGGTGCGGCACGGCAACTGGGACGCGCTCGTCTCCTTTCGCGGCGGCGCCTGGGCGGCGGCCCTCGAAATGGTCCGCGAGCGGCCGCTCGCGGGATTCGGCCCCGGCACCTTCGCCGCCGAGTACGTCCCGCACCGGCTCGCCGCGGAGATCCGGCTGCGCCGCCAGTTCGTCGCCCCGCTGCTGACGAGCTCCTACGCCGAGTCGCACTGCGACTACCTCCAGGTCTTCAGCGACGCCGGTGTGCCGGCGGGCCTCGCCGTGCTCGGCGCGGTCGGATGCCTGCTGGCCGCGGCCGGCACCGCCGCCTTGCGGAGGAAGACTCCGGAGACCGTCATCCTCCTCGCCGTGCTCGCGGCCGGCGCGACCGCCGCGCTGACGTGGTTCCCGCTCCAGCGGCCGGTGACGGCCGTCCCGATCCTGCTGGTGGCCGGGCGCGCGTGGCGGGTGTCGGCCTCGGACGCGTCCCGGGACACGGAGGACGCGCCATGAGGCGGTCGCTGGCGCTGGCGTTCGCGGCGGCGGCCGTGGCGCTGGCGTGGCCCGAGATCCCCCGCTACGCGGCCGAGAGGCGCGTGGGCTATGCGACCAACGCGTTCCGCGCACTGCTCGACCGCGCGGGCGACCCGGAGACCGCCCGGAACATCGCGGCGGTCGGCGGCACGGCCCTCCTGGCGACGGCCCATCTGCCGGGAGACCCGCGGCCCTGGGTCCTCGCGGCGTCGTCGTGCCTGGTGACGGGGCGGCCGGAGAAGGCGCTCGAGTTCTACCGCGAGGCCTTCGCCACCGGAGAGCGCGCCGAGATCGATTTGAACCTCGGCCGCGCGTACGCGATGTTGAGGCGCGAGGACAGCGCACGCGCGGCCTACCTGCGCGCCGGCTGGATCAGCCCCGAGATCGTGGCGTCGTTGCCGCCGTCCGCGAAGGACCTGGCTCTCGCCGGGGTCGCCCGGCTCGCCGAAGAGTTGCGCCAGGGACGGCTCGCCGCGCCTCCGCCGCTGCCGGAAGAGGAGAGGCGCTAGGCGCGCTACGCCCGGTCCCGAAAGATCGCGCTCGAGTAAACCCCCCAGGCGTGCAGCTTGTAGAGCAGCATCGTCTTGAGAATTGCGAGCCCGTAGCGCACCGAGGGGCCGAAGGCGATCTGGGACGCTTCGTCGAAGTAGCGGGTCTCGATCGGGATCTCGTGGATCCGCAGCCCCTTCGCCATGCCCTGCGCGATGATCTCGGTGTCGAACACGAAGCCGTCCGAGTTCGCCTCCAGGTTGACGGCCTCCAGGTACTTGCGGGTGTAGGCGCGAAAGCCGCTGTGGTACTCGGTCAGGTAGATCAGGAACGTCGCGTTTTCGATGGCGGTCAGCAGGATGTTGCCCATGTACTTCCACTTCGGCATGCCGCCCTGGATGGGCCGGCCCCCGAGCATGCGGCTGCCGAACGCCGCGTCGTAGCGGCCGTCGGCGAGGGCGTCGAGCAAGTGCGGGATGACCGTCGGGTCGTACTGGTGGTCGGGGTGCACCATGACCACGATGTCGGCGCCGCGCTCGAGAGCCGTCCGATAGCAGGTCTTCTGGTTGCCGCCGTACCCGCGGTTCTTCGGGTGGACGACGACGTGGATGCCGAGCCCCTTCGCGATCTCGACCGTGCGGTCGCGCGAACGGTCGTCCACCAGGATGATGTCGTCGACGTGCGCCTTCGGCACGTCGGCGTAGGTCCGCTCGAGCGTCTGCTCCGCGTTGTACGCGGGCATGACGACCGCGACCTTGCGCCGAACCGGCGCCTCAGATCCCACGGCGCGTCAGGACGACCGGCAGCGTGCGCAGGAGGATCGCCAAGTCGAGAAAGAAGGACCAGTTGTTCAAGTAGGCGAGATCGTAGCGCAACTTGATGTCGGGCTCGGTCGTGTACTCGCCGGAGATCTGGGCGAGGCCCGTCAGCCCCGGGCGCGCGGCATGGCGCAAGCCGTAACCCGGAACGGTCTCGGCGAATCGCGAGGAAAACTCGGGGCGTTCCGGCCTCGGGCCCACGAGGCTCATGTCGCCGCGCAGCACGTTCCAGAGCTGAGGGATCTCGTCGATCCGCGCCCCGCGCAGGGCTCGGCCGATCGCCGTGATGCGCGGATCGTCGGCCGTGGCGAGCACGGCGCCGGTCTCGACCTCCGCGCCCTCGCGCATCGTGCGCAGTTTCCACAGCTCGAAGTGCCGGCCGTCGCGGCCCACGCGCGTCTGCCGGTAGAACACGCCTCCCCGCGAGGTCCCGGCGACGAGCGCGGCCGCGAGCCCGAGTCCCGGCGCCAGCAGGACGAGCGCCGCCGCGGACACGGCCGCGTCGAAGCCGCGCTTCAAGGCTCCGGCCGCGCCGTCGAGGGGACGCACGCGCGCCTCCAGCAGCGGAAGGTCTCCGACGATGCGGAAGCGCAGGCGCCCGATCATGGTCTCGAAGGGCGAGGGCCAGACCAGGAGGTCGGCGCGCCACCCCGGCGGAATGCGCTCCGCGATCTCGTCGCGCCACCACGACGCCTCGGGCGTGAGGATGACCTCGTCCACGGCGCGCGCCTCGACGATCGCGAGGAGATTCTCGACGGGGCCGAGCGCCGGGAGGTCGGCCGGCCCCTCGTCGCCCTGGCCCACGATCCCGACGAGCTCGACACCCGTCCACGAGTGGCGCCGGATCGTGTCGGCGATCAGGGCTGCCGCCGGGCCGCCCCCCACGATCAATGCGCGGCGCCGCGGCTGAGGGTAGATCCGGTCGAGCGCGGCGCGCCACACGGCCAGCGCGAGGCCGTTCCCGACGAGGTAGATCACCAGGACCGAGCGGGGAAAGGAGTACGGCTGGGCGAGGAAGTAGACCGAGGCGAGCGTGGCGAGCTCGATGAACAGGGCCGGCAGGAGCAGGCGCCCGAGCGGCTCGCGGAACCGCTCGTGATCGCGGTAAAGGCCGAAGAACGACAGGGAGACCGCCTGCACGACCGCCACGATCACGATGTTCCAGAAGGTGAAGCGCACGTTCTCGCCGGGCAGGAGCCGCAGCGTGCCGGGGATCGCCACGTGCGTACGCAGGAAGAAGGCGGCGTAGAGAACGCCCACGGCGATCGCGAGATCCCCCGCGAGCGCGACCATCCGGAAGGACGAAGAGCGGCGGGACATCAGGACCGCGCCGTCCGGGTCCAGACCGGACGGGCGTAGCCGGCGAGTCCCGCCACCACGCCGAGCGCGAGTGCGACGTTCAACACGGCGAAATAATAGAGCCTTCCGAGAGGACCCCGCACGTGGGGTCTGGCTCGCGCGACGGCCAGCAGGAGCGCCGACACGGCGAGGGCCGCGATCCCCGCCGGACGCAGGCCCGGGGCGAAGAGCGCCGATGCGGCCGCCGCGAGGGCGAGGACGGGCGCGAGCCAGCGGGCCGCCTTGCGCGACAGAAAGGCCAGGGTCAGGAGCGGATGCCTCGGGGCGGCATAGAGCCAGCCCTCGCGGCGCAGGACCTGGCCGCCGCCGATGCCGATGCGGAAGCGCCGCGAGACCTCCGCGGCCACGTCGCGGGCCGCGTCTTCCCGGGCAATCGCGCCGCCGACGAACACCACGCGTCGGCCCGCCTTCGCCACCCGCACCGGGATCAGAAAATCGTCCATCGACGTCGTGTCCTCGGGCAGGGGCAGGACGAGCTCGCGGCGGGCGGCATAGATGGCGCCGTTGGCGCCGAGGCAGACGCCGAGGGCGCCTTCGGCTTCCTTCAGCCGCGACTCGCGGTCCCAGTACGCCGACTCGGGC
Source organism: Thermoanaerobaculia bacterium (assembly GCA_035569175.1). Lineage (GTDB taxonomy): Bacteria > Acidobacteriota > Thermoanaerobaculia > UBA5066 > Gp7-AA6 > DAHUXD01. The sequence continues at coordinate 24,633 of DATMNJ010000314.1, forward strand.
GTCGGCCGCGCGCCGGGAGCGGTCTCGAACAGGAGCCGGCCGCAGGCCGCGCCGACTTCGGGATCGCCCAGCGCGCCGACCAGCGTGCGCAGAGCTCCCGGCTCGAAGAGCGTGTTGGCGTCGGTGAAGACCAGGACGTCCGCAGACGAGTCGCGGACGAGGTCGTTCAACACGGAGGCCTTCCCGCGCCGCTGCGAAAACTCGACGACGCGCGCGCGTCCCCCGCCCGCGGCCCGCGCGGCGCCGGCCGTCGCGTCCCGGCAGCCGTCGCATCCCACCGTGACGGCGAGTCCCGGCACCCCCTCCTGCGCGAGCAGATTGGCGATGCGCGCCCCGATGACCGACTCCTCGTCGGCGGCCGAGACGATCACCTCGACCGCGCCGGACGGCGGCGCCGTCGCCGGAGGCATACCCGCCCCGACGGCCCGCCGCGCGATGAACGCCGGGTAGCACGCGTAGGACCAGGTGAAGAGGACGAGCGCTCCGAACGCGAGCGCAGCGGAAAGCGCCGTCATGCCCGCGCCGCCGCGCGTCGTGCGAGCTCGCCCGCGAACTCTCGACCGATGAGCGCCCAGTCATACTGGACCTCGACGCGGGCCCGGGCCGCGGCCGCCTGCCGTCGCGCGGCCTCCCGATCCGCGAGCAGCCCCACGACCGCCTCCGCGAACCGGTCGGGCTCGTCGTGCAGCCGGATCTCCACACCGGCCTCGAACGCCAGCCCCTCGGCCCCGACCCGCGTGGAGACGACGGGCACGCCGCACGCGGCCGCCTCCAGGATCTTCAGCCGCGTCCCTCCTCCGGCCAGCAGCGGAACGACCCCGACGGCGGCCGAGGTCCAATGCGGGCGGGTGTCGTCGCCTTCGCCCACGAACTCGAAGCCCGGCCCGGCCAGACGCAGGAAGTCGGCCGGCGCGCCGCGGCCGAGAATCTCGACCGACGCCCCCGGCCGCCGATCCCGGACGAGCGGCCAGACCCGACTCGCGAACCACCGCACGCCCTCCGCGTTGGGCGGCCAGGAGAGGTCCCCGACGAAGAGGATCCGCTCGTGCGGCGCGGGCCCGGCGCGAAACGCGTAGCGCTCGAGGTCCACGCCGTTGGGAACGACGAGCGGTTCCTGCGCCGCGCCGAGCTTCTCGAGCGCCGCCCCATCGCGCCGCGAAACGCACGAGATCCCGGCGGCGCGCCGGACGAGGACGCGCTCGAGACGGCGGATCCGCGGCGCCTGGGCCCGGACGAAGAGTCGCCGGGGCATCGAGGAGGCGCTCTCTCCCATCCGCTCCCAGATCTCCGAGTCGAGATTGTGAAAGTCGACCCAGACCGGCGCACCCGCTCCGAGGGCCGCGGGCGCCACGTGGTACGCGTGGGCCACGATCCAGCGCGGCGGCCGGCCTGCCGAAGCCTCGGCGATGCGGCGGGCGAGCGCCGGCGATCGGTAGAGCAGCTGCGAATACGCGCGCCCGGTCGCGAGACTCCCCGCGGCAGCCGCAACGCGGCGCGCTCCGCGCGGGCGCTGCGGCACCCATTCGACCTCGACGCCGGCCGGCAGAACGCCGCGGCCGTACGACCGCTCCGGATCGAGCAGCGCGAAGGCTCGGACCTCGAAGCGCTCCGCCAGGGCCGCAAGCAGGTG
>DATMNJ010000315.1:0-5249 GCA_035569175.1 Thermoanaerobaculia bacterium
GAGCACGAGTACGCGCAGCTCGAGCTGCGCTACCCCCACCGTGCGAGTGTGCGGCTGCGCTTCGACGCCCGCTACGCGCGGCGGATCTACGGCGGGGCGGACGCGCTCGCGATCCCCTCGCGATACGAGCCCTGCGGGCTGGCCCAGATGATCGCGATGCGCTACGGCTGCGTGCCCGTCGCCCGCCGGACCGGGGGCCTGGCGGACACCGTCACCGACGCGGGCGACCCGGGAGGGACCGGCCTGATGTTCGACGAATTCCACGCCTGGGCGCTGTGGGACGCGCTCGACCGGGCCCTCAAGGTGTACGCTCAGCCCGCAAAATGGGCCGAGCTCCAGAGAAACGGCATGGCGCGCGATTTTTCCTGGTCGAGGTCGGCGAAGGAATACGCCGCGGTGTACTCGCGGGCCGCGGCGGCGCGTTCTGCCCGATAGAGCGCCGCTCGTGAGAGCCCGCGCCGTGATCCTGGCCGGCGGCGAGGGTTCGCGGCTCGGCGTCCTGACCGAAAAGCGGGCCAAGCCCGCGGTGCCCTTCGCCGGCAAGTATCGGATCATCGACTTCACGCTCTCCAACTGCGTGAACTCCGGAATCTCCGACGTGATGATCCTGACGCAGTACCGCCCGCATTCCCTGAACGAGCACATCGCGTCCGGACGCCCCTGGGACCTCGACCGCAGTTTCACGGGCGGCGTCCAGATCTACCAGCCGTTCCGAGGCCGCGCCGCCACCGACTGGTACAAGGGGACCGCCGACGCGATCGCGCAGAACCTTTCCTTCGTCGAGCGCGGATCGCCGGACCTCGTCCTCGTCCTGTCGGGTGACCACATCTACAAGATGAACTACGGGTGGCTCATCGCCTTCCACATCGAGAAGCAGGCCGACGTCACGATCGCGACGCTGAACGTTTCGCGCGACGAAGCGACCCGGATGGGCATCCTCGCGACGGACGCCGAGCAGCGCGTCACCCAGTTCGTCGAAAAGCCCGCGGACCCGCCCGGCACGCTGGCGTCGATGGGCATCTACGTCTTCGGCCGCGCGATGCTCTCGCAGGTGCTCGAGGAGGATTCCCGGCGGCGCGACTCCTCGCACGATTTCGGCAAGGACATCATCCCCCGCATGGTCACGGGGGGCATGCGCGTCTTCGCATACCCGTTCCAGGGATACTGGGTCGACGTAGGAACCGTGGAGGCGTACTGGCAGACCCAGATGGACCTCCTGAAGACCCCGCCGCCGGTGGACCTCAACGACCGCGCGTGGATCGTGCACACGCGATCGGAAGAACGGCCGCCCGTTCTCATCATGAAGGGCGCCATCGTCAAGGACAGCATGATCACCGACGGCTGCGTCGTCTCGGCCGGCGCGCGCGTCGAGAAGAGCATCCTTTCGCCCGGGGTCTTCGTCGGCCCCGACGCAATGATCCGCGAGTCCGTCATCCTGACCGATACGTTCATCGACGCGGGCGCGCGCATCGAGCGCGCCATCGTCGACAAGGCCGTGCGCATCGGCCGCAAGGCGCGCATCGGCAAGACCGCGAAGGGCGAAAAGCCGGCCGAAGGCCACGGCATCACGACCATCGGCAAGAACGCCGAGATTCCCGACGGCGTGACCATCCGCCGGGGCGCCGTCATCCACACCGACGTGACGGCGGACTCCTTCAAGCCACCCCGCCGAAAGACTGCGGCGAACCCGGCGTAGGCGACGGGCCGCCGAGCAGCCGTCGACCACCTGCGCGCCGGGACGAACCTATCTCGAGCGCTCGGCGTCCGACACGGCGCGCGCGAGCCAATCGATCGCGAGCTCCTCGGCCCAGTATTCGGGCCGCCACGGCCACGGCCCGGCGATCCAGCCGATGTGTCCCCCCCGGGAGGTGACCCGGAAGTCCACGGCGGCGGGCGCGGCCGCTCGCGCCCGGTCGAGCGCTTCCGGCGGCAGGAACGGATCATCCTCTGCCGAAAGGCAGAGCGTCGGCGTCGTCACCTTCGGAAGGAACCCGAGAGAGCTCGCCCGGCGGTAATAGTCGTCGGCGCCCGTGAAACCGTGGAGAGGCGCGTTGGCGGCGTCGTCGAACTCCCAGAAAGAGGTGGCGCGGAGGGCGCGGGGGATGTCCATTTTCGACGCGGCTTCCGGAAAGCGCCCGGCGGCGGCCCGGGCCTTGGTCTTGAGCGTCGAGAGGAAGTGGCCGACGTAGAGGCGGCCGAGGGGCGTCTCGAGGAAGCGGCCGCTCGCCCCGAGGTCGTAGGGCGTCGAGAGGGCCGCGGCGGCCGCGACGAGCCGCTGCCCGGGCTGCTCCCCGAGCCACTTGAGCAGCACGTTTCCGCCGAGGGAGACGCCGACCGCGACGAGCGGCGCCGCGGGCTCCCGGTCCGACAGGGTCCGCGCGACGAAGTCGAAGTCGCCGGTCTCACCCGAGTGATAGAGCCGAGGCCGGCGATTCGGCAGCATCCGCGAGAGGTCGGCCGGGTCGCGCGCGCAGGATCGAAAGTTCAGCGCCGTGCCCCGGAAGCCGCGGCGGGCCGCCGCCGCGAGAAGGCCCTGGACATACACGGAATTCGAGCTGCCTTCGAGCCCATGGAGCACGAGAACCCGCGGGCCGCCGGCCGGACCGTCCACGTGGTCGAGGACCAGCTGGTCGCCGTCGGGCGTCTCGAGCACCTCTCGGGCGAAGGCGACGCCGCGCCGGTCGCGGGACAGCCGCCCCCAGACCGTCTGGAGGTGGGGGCTCGGCAGCCACCAGGGCGAGAGAAAACGGGCATCGGTCATCAAATTTCACTCATCGAGGCGGACCAGGCGTCTCCGGGAAAGGACGAATCGAAACCTTACGCTTCGACCTGCGTAAAATCTGCCGTTTGTCATTGAGGAGGATCACATGAAACGCGCCCCGCGCCTGCGGGCTCTTGCGGCCCTCGGAGTCCTCGTCTGCGCCGCGGCCGCGGCGGCCCCGGCTCCCTCCGGCTTTCAGGTCCCGGTCGAGTACCGCAAGCTTCCCAATGGGCTGAAGGTCGTCCTGTCGCGCGACACCACGGCCCCGATCGCGGTCGTCGCCGTCTACTACAACATCGGCTTCCGCATCGAGCCGAAGGACCGCACGGGCTTCGCCCACCTCTTCGAGCACATGATGTTCCAGGGCTCGGAGAACCTCGGCAAGATGGAGTTCATCAAGCTCGTCCAGTCCAACGGAGGCATCCTGAACGGCTCGACGCGCTTCGACTTCACGAACTACTTCGAGGTGGTGCCGGCGCACGCGCTCGAGACGGCGCTCTGGGCCGAGGCCGACCGGATGAAGGGGCTCGCGATCACCGGTGACAACCTGAAGAATCAACAGGAGGTCGTCAAGAACGAGGTTCGCGTCAACGTTCTGAACAAACCCTACGGCGGCTTCCCGTGGCTCGACCTGCCGCAGTACGCCAACGTCAACTGGTACAACTCGCACAACTTCTACGGCGACCTGAAGGACCTCGACGCCGCCACGCTCGCGGACGTGACGCAGTTCTTCAAGACCTTCTATGCACCGAACAACGCCGTGCTCGTCGTTTGCGGAGACTTCGATCCGGCGCAGACCAACGCGTGGATCGAGAAGTACTTCGCCCCGGTCCCGGCCGCGACGCTGCCGCCCAAGCCCGACGTCTCGGAGCCCCGCCAGGAGAAGGAGAAGCGGGCCACCAAGCCCGACGCCCTCGCGACCCGCCCGGCGATCGCCATCGGCTACCACGCCCCGCCGCGCAACACGCCCGAGTACTACGCGATGGGCATCCTCGACCAGATCCTCGTGCAGGGCAAGGACAGCCGGCTCTTCCAGGCCCTCGTCCAGAAGAACGGCCTCACGGGCGACGTGCAGGGCGGCATCAACTCGGGGCTCGGCGACATGAACAACGTCAACGGCCCGACGCTCTGGGACGTCTCCCTCTTCTACGACAAGGACAAGACGCCCGAGCAGATCCTGGCCGTCTTCGACGCCGAGGTCGAGTCCCTGCGGACGAAGCCGGTGGACCAGGCGACGCTCGACCGCGCGCTCGTCAAGATGCGCTCGGACCTCTACGACAAGATCGAGCAGACGGGCGGCTTCGGAAAGGCGGACCTCCTCGCGTCCTTCGCCCTCTTCGACGACGACCCGGCCCGCATCAACCAGCTCGAGACGCAGTTCCGCAAGGTGACGCCGGCGCTGCTGCTGAAAACGGCGCAGGAGTACCTGCGCCCCGGAAACCGGACGATCCTCATCATCGAGCCGAAGGCCGAGGTGAAGCCTCAGCCCAAGAGCGGATCGTAGGGGAGAGGAGAAAATCATGAAGACTCGCACCGCGCTCGCCTCGATCGCTCTCGCCCTCGCCCTTGCTCCGCCCCTGCGGGCCGACAAGCAGACCCCGCCGGCGCCCGCCGTGCCCAAGGGTTTTTCGGTCCCGAAGCCCAAGACGTTCACGCTCGAGAACGGTTTCGCCGTCACGCTCGTGCCGTATGGCACCGTCCCCAAGGTCACCGTGCGCCTGGCCGTCCTGACCGGCAACATCAACGAGACGGCCAACCAGGTCTGGCTCGCGGACCTCGTCGGCGACATGCTCTCGGAGGGCACCTCCCTCCGCACGGCGTCGCGGATCGCGGAGGACGCCGCCAGGATGGGCGGCTCCCTCGACATCACGGTCGGGGAGAACCGCACCGAGATCGGCGGCGACGTCCTCTCGGAGTTCGGCCCCGAGATGGTCGGCCTGGTCGCCGACGTCGCCCGGAACCCGAAGTTTCCGGAGCCGGAGCTCGCGCGGCGCAAGGCCGACCGCGCGCGTCAGCTCTCGATCGCGCGCAGCCAGCCCCAGCCGCTGGCGCAGGAGAAGTTCCGCGCCGTCCTCTACGGCGACCACCCCTATGGCCGCCTGTTCCCGACCGAGGCGATGCTCATGGGCTACACGCTCGCGGACGTCCGCGAGTTCTACGAGAAGAACTACGGGGCGGGCCGCTCGCACCTCTACGTCGTGGGCCGCTACGACGACGCGGCCATCGAGAGCGCGATCCGCAAGGCCTTCGCCGGTTGGAAGAAAGGGGCACCCCCCCAGCTCACGCCCCCTTCGCCCAAGAGCGAACGGGCGGTCTACATCGTGGACCGGCCCGGCGCCGTGCAGTCCACGATCAGCCTGGGACTTCCCGTCATCGACCCGTCCCAAACCGACTGGGACGCGCTCTTTCTCATGAATGTGCTGCTCGGCGGCTCGTTCGGTTCGCGCATCACGTCGAACATCCGCGAGCAGAAGGGCTACACGTATTC
>DATMNJ010000316.1:0-2411 GCA_035569175.1 Thermoanaerobaculia bacterium
GTCCGTCAGGAGCGTGTAGGAGAGCCCCAACAGAAGGGCGACCGCGGAACCGACGTAGGGGATCACGTTCGTGGCGCCGGCCAGGAACCCGAGCACGATCGCCCACAGGATCGGAATGCCGACGACCGTGAACAGGAGGGACACGGCGAGGCCCAGGAGGGAGCACTCGAGAAAGACGCCGCGAAGATAGCCTCCGAGGGCCCCATCGAGGTCTGCCAGGACCGCCAGCGTGGGCTCGAAGAGCCGGTTGGGAACGAGCGAGAGGAAGCCGCGCTTGATCTCCCCGGTGTCGCGCAGGAGGAAGAGGAAAACCGTGGGCGCGACGACCCAGGTCGAAAGAATCGCCGCCAGCGCGGCGAGAGGCGTCTTCGGCCGCCGCCCCGGCGGCAGAGACGCGGCGTCCTCCGGGGCGCCGTCGCCGCCCGTCTTCAGCCCGCGCTGCTCGAACGTCTGGAGATTGGATCGGTCGTAGCCGAGCAGCGTTTCGGACCCCGCGGAACTGGCGGACGCGCGCGTGTGGGCCTCGAGGAATCGCGCCCGCTCCTCCGCCGTCATGGCAAGAAGCCGGTTGATGCGATCCATCGCCGAATCCACGTCGTCATGGACGAGCCGGTAGAGCCGATTCCCTCTCGGCGAGGCATCGAGGCCCATCAGGGTCCTGTAGCGCTCGTTGACCTTGTGAAGCGCGCGCGTCTTGAAGTCCAGGGCGCCGATTTCGGTCGGAACTCCGGCTCGAACCACTTTGACGGTCAGGAGAGCCGCCGTCACGAACCCCAGCAGCAACAGGCCGATCGCCAGGCCGCGCGTCACCCTGTAGCGCTCGAGACCCACGACGACCGGGTCGCAGATGTAGGCGAGCAGGCCACCGACCGCCACCGGAAGGATGAGGCTCCGAATCCCCCAGAGCAGGTACGCCACGAGCATCGCGCCCGTGACCGCTCCGAGCGACTTGAGGACGGTTTCAACCGTGCTGGGAGGGCTTTGTCTCGGCACCATCGTTTGGATTCTCTTCGTGTGGCTCCAGGAACTGCGCCTCCACGAGCAGCTGGAGCCGACTCGCGGTGATCTCGGCCAACTTCCTCAGGAGCTTGTTCGCGAGCACCGGCATGGTTCTGGACAGCACATCGAGATCCTGCCTGCCCAGCGCGACGAGGGCCGCCGGGCCGCGAGCCCGCGCCGAGCTCCAGCGGACGACGTCACACCCCATGGCCGCAAGCTCTTCGAAGGACGCCGGCGGCTCGAGCATCGCGAGCGGGAGCTCTTCGCCGTTCGCCTTGCGCCTCACGATCTCGACCAACCCGCTCCGCACGACGAAGAGCGCCACTCCGGGTCTGCCCTGCTCGAAGATGGATTCGCCATCGCGGTAGGTCCGCTCGTGGGCGATCTGAGCCAGCCGCTTCAGGTCCGCGTCCCCGAGCTCCTCGAACAGAGGGACCTGCTTCAGGAAGGCCGGAAGGTCGCGACCCCTCTTGCCCGCGGCGGTTTGTGGCGCCGGCCCGAAGACCGCGAGCGATGCCGAACCCGCGGTGTCGACCGACTGCTTGTCCCCGGGCCTGGGCAGGAGGAGCTCCCGCAGCCCGCGCAGCGCGAGCCCGATCTTCGCGGGCCGGACTTCGTCAGGGGTCTTGGGCATCACTTCAGCGGATTCCGGGCGCACCCGGCCGTCGGCTCCGTGCGATTCTTCTCTTCGCGGTCCAGGCGGAGCAGGTATCCGGCCTCATCGGACCAGTAAGTATATGAGGCTCACAGCGGCAGGTCCCCTCCGGCCTGCCCGGCCACCATGTACGCCGCGTACCAGTCGGCCCAGTTCGCGTCTCGTTGTCCGGTGCGCCTTTCGTGCTCGCCGTGGGCAGCCTCTGCGCGCCGCATCGCGCTCGCCAGATCCGCCGCGGAGGCGAACGTCGTCGCGCGGGGATCGACCCGACCCGGGAACCGGGTGGTGATCTCCTGCAGCACCCAGCCGTTGTCGTCCGGGTCGCTGAACGTCACGAATGACGCGTACGTGCGCCGTTGGGGATCGGGGCCGCTCGCCCGGGCGGCGGGATCGAAGCGGTCGTAGCCTCCGGCGGCATCGTGGAAGACCTCGCTCGCGGGGGCGCCGTTTCGGACGAGCTCGGCGCGCGCCGCCACGATGTCGGAGACGACGAGGTGGAGAAACTGAGCCGTGCCGGGGGCGGAGGGCGTGACGCCCGTGCCGAAGATGATCGAGCACGCGGAACCCGGGGGTGTGAACTGGAGGATCCGGTGATTCCCGTTCACGATGTCCGCGTCTTTCCTCCACCCGAGCCCCTGGTAGAAATCCGCCGCTCGGCCCACATTCGACACGGGGATGACGACGACCTCGAGCTTCATGTCGACCCTTCCGACGGGCGCGTCGGCGGTCGCGTTGCCGGAACGGCCTGCGGTCGTGC
>DATMNJ010000317.1:0-2282 GCA_035569175.1 Thermoanaerobaculia bacterium
CCGAGGAGGAGAAGCCCGTGCAGCGCAGGGTCGAGCCCGAGCGCAACGCCTGCCGCCTCGTGTGCGACGACCCGTCGGCGGAATTCTTCCTGAACCGCGAGGGCGACACGCTCGTGGGCCGGAGCGACCCCGTCACGGGGATCACGCCGGACGTGGACCTGACGCCGCTCGACCCTCAGCGCTCGACCTCGCGCCGCCATGCCAAGCTGTACCAGATGAGCGACACCTATTACGTCATGGAAGAGATCGGCGTCATGAACGGGACCTACGTCAACGGAAACCGGCTCACGACCGGAGTTCCCATCGCCGTGCAGAACGGCGACGTGCTCAAGTTCGGGCTGGTCTCGATGACGTTCCACGCCCCCGCGAGCTAGCACATCCCCCCGCCGGATCCTTCCGCCGTTCTCCTCCGTCCGCGCGATCCCGCCTCCCGGATTCCCGGTGCCGGAGCGGCGCGGGCCGAGCGTCTGGCGGCCGACGGCGTCCTCGAGCATGGAGGTGACTTCGCGGAGCCGGCGCGAGAGCTTGCGCATCATCCGGACCGCGATCTCCGTGTTGCTCTTCAACATCGCGTCGAACGTCGCGCCGTTGATCCGGACCAGCTCCACATCGGTCTTCGCGCGCGCCGAGGCCGACCGCGGAACGTCCTCGAGGACGCTCATCTCTCCGAAGAAGTCGCCCTTGTCGAGCGTCGAGAGCACGCGCGTCTCGCTGCCGATCGCCTTGAGCAGCTCCACGGTGCCCGACTGGATGATGTACATGTCGGTCCCGATGTCGCCTTCGGAAAAGATGATGTCGCCCATCAGGTGGCTGACGAGGAACTTCTCGTACGGGTTCTTGCCGCTCCCGCCCGGCCCGGACTTGAAGACGGCTTTCACGGACGGCACGGCGATTTCGCCTCCTCCGCGTACGCCGCAAACTCCAGCACGCCGGAGGACGCGTCCACACGGACCGCGCGGCCGAGGGGCAGCGTCCGGCTCCGCGGCATGTGCCCGGCCGGAAAGCCGGAGACGACGGGGAACGGAGCGCCCGCGAAGTAATCGCGCAGCCACCCGGCGACGGTCTCAGGAGACTCGCCACCGCGCGCGCCGGGCGAAATCGATCCGATGACCATGGCCTGCAGTCGCTCGAATGTACCTGAGCGTTCCAGCTGGGTCAACATTCGGTCGAGGCGGTATGTGTCCTCGCCCACATCCTCCCAGAAAAGGACCGCGCCGCGCGCATCGGGCGCCTCGGGAGTCCCGCAAAGCGATGCGAGGATCGAAAGGCAGCCTCCGACGAGCGGGCCTTCCCCCCGGCCGGCGGCCACGACGTCTTCTTCCCGGAAGCGGTGAGGCGCCGGGGTCTCGCCGCCGAGGACGCTCTCCCAGTCGAGCTCGGCTTCCTCCGCCATCGCACCGGCGACCATCGGCCCGTAGAACGCGGCGAGCCCGCAGTGCCGCGCGAGGTAGGCGAAGAACGCCGTGAGGTCGGATCCGCCGAGGTGGACGCGCGGGCGCGCGCGGATCTCCTCCGGGTCGAGACGGGCGAGGATGCGCGAGGCGCCGTATCCGCCGCGCGCGAAGAAGACGGCGTCGATATCCCTCCGCCGCACGAGTTCGCGATATCCGGCGGCGCGCTCTTCGTCCGTTCCCGCCAGGAATCCGCGCCGCGCTCCCACGTTCGACGCGAGCACGACGCGATACCCGCGGCCCTCCAGCGCCGCAACGCCTCGCGCCAGGCGCGACGGATCGACCGGGCCCGAAACCGCCGCCACCCCGATCGTGGCTCCCGGCTCGAGCGCCGGGGGGAAGGTCAGCGGTTCCACATCGGCCCCGAAAAGGGCCCCGAGCGGGCCGGTAAGCCGAATTCCGTTTCCCGGAGTATTTCCGGGACCGCGATCATTCCTCTGGGCCCGGGGTCGCCCCCGGGCTCGAGCAGCCGACCCGGAGACAGCTCACGTGCCGTGAGGCGGGACGGGCGCCCGCTGTCTCCCTATTTGGCCTTGCTCCGCATGGGGTTTACCGTGCCCCCGCCGTCGCCGGCGGAGCGGTGCGCTCTTACCGCACCGTTTCACCCTTGCCGTCCTTTCGGAAGGCGGTCTGTTCTCTGTGGCACTTTCCTTCGCGTCGCCGCGACCGGGGATTACCCGGCATGCCGCCCGTATGGAGTTCGGACTTTCCTCTCCGATGTTTTCGGAGCGATCACGTGGCCCGCTCGGAGCCGAAGGGATTTTAGCACGCGACTTCAATCGCCGCGGTTTCGGTTGCGTTCGTCTCCGAAGTAAGTCATCCATTCCTCGA
>DATMNJ010000318.1:0-4250 GCA_035569175.1 Thermoanaerobaculia bacterium
GCGAAGCGGACCTGCCGATCGTGGCGCGGGGGGCCGGCACGGGACTCTCGGGCGGCGCCCTGCCGGTCGAGGGGTGCGTCGTCGTCGCGCTCTCGCGGATGAAACGGATCCTCGAGGTGGACCTGGAGAACGGCTGGATCCGCGTCGAGCCGGGGGTGATCAACCTCGACGTCTCGAAGGCCGTCGGACCGGCCGGCTACTACTACGCTCCCGACCCTTCGTCCCAGAGCGTCTGCTCGATCGGGGGCAACGTCGCGGAGAACTCGGGCGGCGCGCACTGCCTCAAGTACGGGTTCACGACCAATCACGTGCTCGGCGCCCGCGTGGTGCGCGCCGACGGGCGGGTCGTGGATCTCGGCGGCCCGGCCCTCGACGCGCCGGGCTACGACCTGCTCGGCGTCCTGGTGGGCAGCGAGGGACTGCTCGGAATCGTCACGGAGGTCGTCCTGCGCCTGCTGCGCAAGCCCGAGGCGACCCGGACGTTCTTCGCGACGTTCCCGTCGACGGACGGGGCGGGCGACGCCGTGTCGGCGATCATCGCGTCGGGGATCGTCCCGGCGGCGATCGAGATGATGGACCGGCTCGCGATCGTGGCGGCCAAGGCGGCGACCGGGCTCGACTGGCCGGACGTCGGCGCGGCGCTGCTGATGGACGTGGACGGCCCGCTCGCGGAGGTCGAGCACACGGCCGAGAACGCCGTCACGCTGGCGCGCCGGGCGGGCGCCCTCGAGGTTCGCCGGCCGCGCGACGAGGCCGAGCGGGCGCTGATGTGGAAGGGACGCAAGAGCGCCTTCGCGGCCGTCGGCCGGATCAGCCCGAACTACATCGTCCAGGACGGGGTGATCCCGCGCTCGGAGATCGCGAAAGTGCTCCGCGAGATCGATGCGCTGGCGGCCGCGGTCGGGCTGCGCGTCGCCAACGTCTTTCACGCCGGGGACGGCAACCTCCATCCCCTCATCCTCTACGACGCCGCCCTGCCCGGGCAGGAGAAGGCGGCGGAGGAGCTCGGCGGCGAGATCCTGCGGATGTGCGTGCGCTACGGCGGCTCGATCACGGGCGAGCACGGCGTCGGCGCCGACAAGGCCGCGTACATGGCGGACATGTTCTCGCCCGACGACCTCGACACGATGGGCCTCGTGCGCTGCGCCTTCGATCCCGAGACGCGGTTGAACCCGGGCAAGGTCTTTCCGACGCCGCGCCTGTGCGGCGACCGTCCGGGTCCGTATCGAGCGCACCCGACCGAGGTGTCGGGGCAGGCGTGGCGCGGGTGACGGCAGGCGCTCCCCGGCCCGCGACGGACGCCGATGCGATTCTGGACATCCGGCCCGACGTCGTCTACGAGCCGGCGTCGGTCGAGGAGGCGATCGAGATCGTCCGCTCGGCCTTCGGCCAGAAAAAGAGCCTGGCCTTCGTCGGCGGGGGCACGGACCTCGAGCTCGGCGCGCCGCCGGAGCGTCTCGACGCGGTCGTCCGCACGGCCGCGCTTCGACGCGTCGTCGAATACGCCCCGTCTGACCAGATCGTCGTCGCCGAGGCCGGGATGACGCTGGAAAGCCTTCAGGAACGCCTGGCCGCTCACGGACAGCGGCTGTCGATCGATCCGCCCCTGGCCTCGCGCGCCACGCTCGGCGGGATCGTGGCGGCCAACGCCTTCGGTCCCCGGCGGGCCCGGTTCGGATCGGTGAGGGACCTCATCATCGGCGTTTCGCTCGTGCGCGCCGACGGCACGCTCGCGCGCTCGGGCGGCAAGGTCGTCAAGAACGTGGCGGGATTCGATCTGCCCAAGCTGCTCGTGGGCTCGCTCGGCACCCTCGGGTTGATCGCGTCGGTCACCTTTCGCCTTCACCCTCTGCCGGAAGCGTCCGCGACCCTGCGCCTTGCAGGGCAGACCGCCCGGCAGGTTCGCCTTCTCGTTTCCGGGATGCGGGAGGCGCAGCTCGAGCCCACCGCGGTCGCCGCCGTCTGGCGCGGCGCGGCCGGCTTCGACGTCGCGGTGAGGTTCGAGGGGTTCGGCGCGGGCGTTGCCCAGCAGGTCGCCCGCTTCCAGACGCTGGCCGGATTCCAGGAGAGGGGCGAAGTTCTCGGCGCCGCCGCCGAATCCGCCTTTTGGAGCGCCCACGACGCTGCACGGACGACGTCGCCCCTCGTGGCGCGGCTGGCGGCGCCGCTGGCGTCGATCGAGACCCTCGCCGCGGAGTCGCTTCCGGAGCTGCTCGGAGCGCTCGAGAGTCCGGCGTTTCTCTGGTACCCGACGCTCGGTCTCGGGTTCGTGTCGGGAGCTCCGGCCTCGCTCGAGGCCGCGGCTACGGCCGTCGGCTCGGCTCGGGCGAGCCTTCCCGCGGGCGGCACGCTCGTGCTCGCCCGCGCGCCGGCCGGGGTGCGCCGGCTCGTGGACGTCTGGGGGCCGCCGCCGCCCGCCCTCGATCTGATGCGCAGCGTCAAGGAGCGGTTCGACCCCGGGCGACGGCTGTCTCCCGGCCGTTTCGTCGGAGGGATCTGATGAGCGCAACGGTCGAGCCGCCGGCCGGGACCGAGCACGCGAGGCCGGGGCGCGCGCTCGTCGAGGACTGCGTGCACTGCGGGTTCTGTCTCCCGGCGTGCCCGACCTGGGTGTCGTGGGGCCAGGAGATGGACTCGCCCCGCGGGCGGATCGATCTGATGCGCGGGCTGGCCGAGGGCAAGCTCGAGTGGACCGACTCGGTCGCGACGCACTTCGATCGCTGCCTCGGCTGCATGGCGTGCGTCACCGCCTGCCCGTCGGGCGTCCGCTACGACGTCCTGATCGAGGAAACCCGCGCGCGGCTCGAGGAAAAGCACCCGCGCGGCCTGCTCGACCGACTCTACCGGGAAACGATCTTCGCGCTCCTTCCGTATCCGAGCCGGCTGCGAGCGCTTGCCGCCGCGCTCTTCGTGTACTCGGGCACGGGCCTCCAGAGGCTCGTGCGGGCGAGCGGCGTCCTCCGCCTTCTGCCGAAACGGCTCGCGCAGCTGGACGCGTTGATGCCCCGGATGGGCCGCCAGCACCTGACCGGCAGGATGCCTGGGCGCGTCGCGCCGATCGGACCGCACCGCGCCCGCGTGGGACTCTTGACCGGGTGCGTTCAGCGTGTGCTATTCCCGGAGGTGAACGCCGCGACCCTGCGCGTGCTCGCGGCCGAGGGCTGCGAGGTCGTCCTGCCGGAGGGCCAGGGCTGCTGCGGTGCGCTGTCGCTCCACGCCGGCCGGGAGAACGAGGCGTTGACCTTCGGCCGGGACCTCATCGCCCGGTTCGAAGCCGCCGGCGAGCTCGACGCCGTTCTCGTCAACGCGGCGGGCTGCGGGTCGTCGCTCAAGGACTACGGGCGGCTGTTTGCCGGCGACCCCGCCTGGGCCGCGCGTGCGGCGGCGTTTGGCGCGAAGGTCCGGGACGTCACGGAGTTTCTCGCGGCGCTCGGGCCGGCAGCGCTGCGGCATCCCATCGCCGCCCGGATCGCGTACCACGATCCCTGTCACCTCGCCCACGCGCAGGGCGTGCGCGAGGCGCCGCGGTCGCTGCTGCGCGCGATCCCGGAGATCGAGCTCGTCGAGATCCCGGACGGCGACCAGTGCTGCGGGAGCGCCGGGATCTACAACATGGTCCAGCCCGAGAGCTCGAACGAGATCGGCGCGCGCAAGGCGGACAACGTCCTGAAGACCGGCACCGCCTTCCTGGCGAGCGCCAATCCGGGCTGCACGCTGCAGATCGGCAAGGTCCTCCGCGAACGAGGCATCGCGCTGTCCGCCGCGCATCCGATCGAGATCCTCGACGCGTCGATCTCCGGTCGTCCGCTGCGAGATCGCCGGGACTAGGACCGCCCGCGGGTCAGGGGGAAAGCTGCGAGGCCCCGGGAGGCATCGGCGGAATGCAGAGCGGCGCCCACGTCCCCTCCCGCTCCGTGGCGGTTGCCGGACGAATCTCGCTCGACTCGCCGGCGGAGGCCGGCACGAGCGTGCCGAACAGGACCGGCGTCTGCAGATCGAACTCGAAGGTTGCCGGTTTGTAGCCCGGCGCGCTGACCTCGAGCTCGAAGCGGTGCTCGCCATGGGCGACGAAGGGCCCCACCATGAAACAGCCGTTGCGATCCACCGGGATCACGGCGGCGGGCTTCGAGCTCCCGGCCTGAACGACGCGGATCGAGGCGCTCTGAATGCTCGCGCCGCCGGCGTCCTGGACCACGCCGCGGCTCCAAACCGTGGCGCACCCCGAGAGCAGGGCAGCCGTGGCACAGAGC
>DATMNJ010000319.1:0-6961 GCA_035569175.1 Thermoanaerobaculia bacterium
TCGTCCACGTTCCGAGAAAAGAGTCGACGAGATCCGGCCGCGCCATTGCAAAGAGGAAGAGCAGCGCTTCGACCTGACCGACGACGACCGAGGTGTTCCAGTAGCTGCCGGCCAACTGGAGGCGGACGGCCACTTCAACGGAGGGCTTCTCGACGAACCGGGCGACGCGGTGGAGCCCGCGCCACGCTCCCGTGACCGGCTCCGACGGCTCGATCCAGCCGTACTCGGGCTCGGGGCGGGTCGGCTCGACTCCGAGCAGCACGACCGCGTTTGGGTGCGTCTCGACGACCTCGATGGCGTCCTGTGCGTAGCGCATGAAGGCGGCGTCGTCCGAGACCCAGTGGTCGGACGGGAGGATCACGACCGGAGCGTCCGGGGTGCGCACGGCGATGCGCAGCAACCCGTAGAGGACCGCCGCGGCTGTGCCGCGGTTCTCGGGCTGGACCACGAGGGATGCGGGGTCCACGTCGGCGAGCAACTCCCTGTAGTACTCCTCGTGCGGGCGCGTGAGGACGAGCAGCGTGTGCTCGGATCGCGCGACCAGGGCCGCGCGGCGCGCGGTCTCCACCAGCAGCGGCTCCCGGCCGACGAGTGCGCAGAATTGTTTGGGCCGGTCGTCGCCGGCCAGGACACGGGTCACGGAACGCAGGCGAATGCCGTCGCCGCCGGCCAGAATCAAAACGTACGGTGCGCTCTTCTCATTGGTCATCTTGGCTCCCGTGAATGGATACGGTTTCCCCGCTCGATGTGTTACGACGCGTTTTCCCTGAATCCCTCTTCGCAACCCGCGACTAGTTTGGAATATGCCGCGTGGGGCGCGGCGGATTCGGAAGATGCTGCCCAGTCGCGGCAGACCAACACTGTGCCAATGGGAGGACGCATGGCGAAGATGCGCGCGGTCCAGGTTCCCGGAGCGGGAAAAGCCCTCGAGACGGTCGAACGCGAGATCCCGGAGCCCGGCCCAGGCCTGGTCCGGGTCAGGGTGCAGGCATGCGGGGTCTGCCACAGCGACGTGGTGACGACGCAGGGCCTCTTCCCCGGGATCGCCTATCCGCGCGTGCCCGGCCACGAGGTCGCGGGCGTCGTGGACGCCCTCGGCGCCGGCGTGTCGGCGTGGAAGGCCGGCGACCGCGTCGGCCTGGGCTGGCACGGAGGCAGCTGCGGCTACTGCGATCCCTGCCGCCGCGGCGACTTCCTGATGTGCCGCATCGGCGGGAACCGGGTTCCGGGAATTGCCTACGACGGCGGTTACGAGGAGTACGTCATCGCGCCCTCCGGAGCGCTCGCACGCATCCCCGACGCGCTCACCCCGGCCGAGGCGGCGCCGCTCATGTGCGCCGGCGTCACCACGTTCAACTCTCTGCGGCACTCGGGCGCGCAGCCGGGAGATCTCGTCGCCGTCCTCGGGATCGGCGGGCTCGGCCACCTCGGCATCCAGTTCGCGTCGAAGATGGGTTTCGACACGGTCGCGATCGCGCGCGGCGGCGACAAGGAGTCGCTCGCGAAGAAGCTCGGCGCGCGGGTCTACATCGACAGCCAGAAACAGGACCCCGCCGCGGAGCTCGGCAAGCTCGGCGGAGCGCGCGTGGTCCTCGCGACCGTCACGAACGGCGCGGCGATGACCGCGACGATCGGAGGCCTCGGCGAGGACGGCCGGCTCGTCGTGCTCGGCGCGCCGCAGGATCCTCTCCAGGTTCCGGCGGGTCTGCTGATCTTCGGGCGGCGCTCGGTCGCGGGCTGGCCCTCGGGAACCGCGACCGACTCGCAGGACACGATGGCCTTCGCCGCGCTCACGGGAGTGCGGTCCATGAACGAGCTCTTTCCGCTCGAGCGCGCGACGGAAGGCTACGCGCGGATGATGAGCGGCGACGCGCGGTTTCGGGTGGTGTTGACGACGGGCAAATGAAGCGGCACGCGCCTTCGGAAGTGCCGGGGACCCGTCCGCCGAGGCGGAATGGTCATTCCCACCAGTATTTCGCCCGCTTCTTCTCGCGCGCTCCCGTCTCGTTCAATGTCGCGGCGTCGTAGAGCCTGCCGTTGACCATCGTCCAGGCGACGTTCTCCGACAGGCGGATGTCCTTCAGGGGATTGCCGTCGATGACGACGATGTCGGCGAGCTTGCCCGCTTCGAGCGTGCCGATGTCGCCGTCCATGCCGAGGCTCTTCGCGCCATTGAGGGTCCCGCAGCGGAGGGCCTCGAGGGGCGTCAAGCCGCCCTGGACGAGCATCCACAGTTCCCAGTGCAGGCCGAGGCCCTCGCGCTCCCCATGGCCGCCGGTGTTGACGAAGACGCCCTCCTTCTCGAGCGTCGCGGCGATCTTCGCGAGGCTGAAGTGGTTGAACTCGTCGTCCGGCGCCATGACGCGGCGGCGCGACCGCGGGTCGAGGATGAACGGCGGAACGAACTTCGAGAGGCGCGGGTCCTCCCACACGTTCGTCTTCTGGTACCAGTAGTTTTCGCCCCAGTCGCCGCCATAGCCGACGAGAAGCGTCGGGGTGTAGCCGACCTTCGTGGGCGGCCAGAGCTGCTCGACGTCCCCGTAGATGTTGGCGACGGGCACCGTGTGCTCGACGGTGGTGTGCCCGTCGACGACCATCGTCATGTTGATTTCGAAGTCGGAGCCGCCCTCGGGGACGACCATGATGCCGACGTCGCGGGCCCCGGCGATGATCTGCTGGCGCTGCTCGCGGCGGGGCTGCTGGTAGCTCTTGACCGAGATGGCGCCGACGGCCTTCATGCGGCGCAGGTGCGAGACCGCGTCGTCGAGGGAATCGATCTCGGCTTTGAAGTCGCCGGCGGCGCCATAGAGGATCGTCCCGGTCGAGAAGATCCGCGGCGCGCGAAACCTGCCGGCGCGCGCGAGCTCCGCGGCCGAGAAGACCTCGTCGGTGTCGTTGGAAGGATCGTGGACCGTCGTGACCCCGAAGGCGAGCGACGCGTCGCTGTGCCAGTTCTGCTGGGGCGTGATGCCGTCGCCGGCGAAGGAGCCGTGGTAGTGCGCGTCGATGAAGCCGGGAAGGACGGTCTTGCCCGACACGTCGATCGTCTTCGCGCCCGGGGGAACGCCGACGGCGCCCCTTCGGCCGACCGCCTTGATGCGGTTGCCCTCGACGAGGACGACACCGTCCTCGAGAACCTCGTCGCCATGCATCGTCACGACGCGGCCGCCGGTTAGAGCGACGACGCCGGTCGGCAGGTCGAGCGGCGCATCGAAGCTCACGTTGACGCCGGCGGCGTCCGGCTCCGGCAGTTTCTCGGGTGAGCCGGGAAGGAACGCGAACGCCTCCTTGAGATCCCGCTGGAAGAGCTGCGGTCCATAGGACCAGTACAGCCGCGTCGAGTCTCCCGAAAAGCTCAGGTTCTCGCCGGCGTCCTTCGAGACCCGCGTGACGGGAACCGCCTTGCTCTTCGGGCCGATGTCGACGCGGCGGCCGGTCTCGACGAAGGGCGTCACGTACGCGTTGAAGCCTTCCCGGAAGGCGAGCCACTTCCCGTCGGGCGAGACGGCGAACTCCTGCGCGAGATCGGAGAGGTAGAAGTCGTGCGCGTCGGAGCCATCGAGCTTGATCGAGGCGAGGATGCGCTTCTCCGGCGCGATCTGGTCGCCGCCTCCCTCGGTCTTGACGAAGAAGATGCGGTCGGAGGCCTTGCCGAAGCGAGGCGCGGAACCGTCCGCCGTGATCAGGGTGGACTTGCCGCCCGCCGCCGGGACCTGGTAGAGGCCGGGGTCGGCCGACCAGGCCGTCGACCGCAGATATCCGCCCGTGCCCTTGCTGTAGACGATCTTCGTTCCGTCGGGCGAGAAGACGGGCTCGAAATAGTGGCCGGGCTTGTCCGTGACGGGGCGCGAGCCGCCGCCGGGAACCGCAGCGACTCGGATGGCGCCGAACGTCTCGTCGTTCCACGTCGTGTACACGAGAGACTTCGAATCGCGCGACCACGACGGAAAGAACTCGAAGCTGTCGGTCTGGGCCGTCAGGCGGCGGGCGTGCCCGTTCGGCATCTCGCGGACGTAGATGTATCCGAGAGCCTGGTAGGCGACCCACCGGCCGTCCGGCGACACCGAGACCCAGCGCAGCATGCGGACCGGAAAGGTCGCCGCCTTCGATGCGACCCGTGGCGACCCGGACGCGTGCATCAGGCCGGTCAGCACGTCGACGTCGAAGCGGACGGCGGTCGCGGTCCTGCGCGTGTCCCGAACGTGAAATGGAATCACGGCAACCTGCTTCGACGCGACCTCGACGCGGCGGATCTGGCCGCCCGCCCAGAGCACGACGGACTTGTCGTCCGGGGTCCAGGCCATGCCCGGGTACACGCCGTGGATCGCCCAGGTCTCCTGCATGTCGCGCTCGAGGCCGTTCCAGACCGGGCGCTCGACGCCGGACTCGAGATCCTTCACGAAGAGCGTCGATTTGTAGCGCACGCGGCGGATGAAGGCGAGCGATTTGCCGTCGTGCGACGGCGTCGGGCGGATCGAGCCGCCCGGACCGGTGACGAAGTCGACGATCTTGCCGGACTCGCGGTCGAGGCGCTTGATGACGTAGATCTGGCCGTTGGGGTCCTTGTTGTATTCGAAGATCTTTCCGGCCGTGGTGTCCGCGGACCAGTAGACGTAGCGGCCGTCCGCCGAGAACGCCGGCTCGCCCTCGTCCTTCTGCTCGGTCGCCCGCTTGGTCATCTGGAGGCCGTCGCCTCCCGTGCGGTGGTAGAGCCAGATCTCCCCCGCGCCGCCGGAGCGGGTCCCGGTGAAGTTCTTCCGGACGGCGACGTACTGCGAATCGGGCGACCAGGCCGGGCTGTTCGGAAGACGGAACGTCTCCTTGGTCACCGGCTTCGGGTTCTTCCCGTCGCGATCGATGATCCAGATGTTGTCGCCTCCGGAGCGGTCGGAGGTGAAGGCGATCCACTTGCCGTCGGGCGAGTAGCGCGGCTGCATGTCCCACGGGATGCCGGAGGTCAACGCTTTCGCCTCGCCGCCCGCGATCGGAATCGTGTAGAGATCCCCCAGAAGATCGAAGACGATCTCCCTGCCGTCGGGCGAGACGTCGAGCGACATCCACGTGCCCCTGTCCACGTCGACCGGAATCGTGACGTCGAAGGGATACGGGGGATCGGCGACGTCCCACTTCGGTTTCTCCTTCTCCTTCTCGGCAGGATCGGCGGCGGGAATCGTGCCCGGCGGCTTGTCGGCCGGCCTGGGCTTGTCCTGCGCGAAGAGGCGCGGACCAACGCTCGCCGGGAGCATCAGGAGAAGGACCAGGAACGCGAGACGCTTCTTCATCCTTCCATCCTTTCGATCACTTGACGCGGGCGGCCGCAGGCGCCGTCCCTCGAGCCAACGACGGAGCTCCTCAGTTCGGCCGAGGCTTCCTGGCCGCGGGCGGCGTGCTCGAATCCGGTGCAGCCTTCGGCTGCGCGTGCGGCGCGGGATTGCTCGAATGCGGAGGCGCGGGCTGCGCGTGCGGAGCCGGGGCGAAGTCGCACCATGACGTCCTCCTCCGGTGGAGGCCAGACTCTAGCACTCAGCGCGGTTTCGCCCTCCGCCGCGGCTGGCAGATCGGGCAGGCGAACATGCGCCGCGCCGAGAGAGGAAACTCGCTGATCGGCGCGGAGCAGCGGCGGCAGACTTCCTGCTGGTACACGTAGAACGTGTCACCGGCGCCGCGGCCGGAATCGGGATGCGCCGGCTCCGCCGCGGCGACCGTGCGGATCTCCTTCTGGACGACGCCGCGGCGCATGAGCTTGCGCACCGCTCGCCACAACCCGTCCCACTCCTGGGCGGTGATCGACCCGGCCGGCCGCAGCGGATGGATCCCGGTCACGAAGAGCGCCTCGGCGCGGTAGATGTTGCCCACTCCCGCCAGCACCGCCTGGTCGAGCAGCGCGTCGCCGATCGCGCGGCGCGGCCGCTTCGCCAGCGCGGCCCACGCGCGGCCCGGATCGAAATCCTCGCGCAACGGGTCCGGCCCGAGG
Organism: Thermoanaerobaculia bacterium; assembly: GCA_035569175.1. Lineage (GTDB taxonomy): Bacteria > Acidobacteriota > Thermoanaerobaculia > UBA5066 > Gp7-AA6 > DAHUXD01. The sequence goes on from DATMNJ010000319.1 coordinate 5,975, forward strand.
CGGGCGAGGAGCGCCCGGCGGGCGAACTCCGGGATGATCTCGCAGGTCGGAGGACCGATCAGGTCCGCCACGACGTCCGCTCCCGTCAGACGCATCCGCACCGTGGGCCGCGGATCGGGAACGTTTTCCCGGTACCGATAGAACCAGCCCGCCATCCCGAGGTGGACGTGAACGATGAGGCCGCCGCTCCAGTGGTGGAAGAGGTGCTTGCCGTACGCTTCCGCGCGCTCGAGCCGCCGCCCGTCGAGCCGCCTGGCCTCCGCCGCAAACCGGCCCTGCGGAGAACTCACGCGGACGCGGCGGCCGCCGAAGTCCCGTGTGTGGATGCGCGCCAGGCGGTGGATCGTGTTTCCTTCGGGCATGACAGTGCACTCTAGCGCCGATCGGTGCGATTCCTGCACGCGCCCCGACGAGCCCGATAGGATGGGCGCATGCTCCAGGTCACGCCGGCGATCGCCATCCGGGAGGAGGAGCTCGACGAGCGATTCGTGCGGGCTTCGGGACCGGGCGGGCAGAACGTCAACAAGGTGGCGACGGCCGTCGAGCTGCGGTTCGACGTCGCTGCGTCGGGGCTTCCCGAAGACGTCAAGACGCGCCTCACGGCGCTCGCCGGGCGGCGGATCAGCGCCGACGGCGTGCTCCTCCTCGACAGCCGCGAGCATCGGACCCAGACGCAGAACCGTCAGGCCGCGCGGGAGCGGCTGATCGAGCTCGTGCGGGAGGCCGCCATCCGTCCGAAGTCGCGCCGCAGGACGAAGCCGACCCGGGCCGCGCGCGAGCGGCGCCTCGTTTCCAAGGTCCAGCGGTCGCGCGTCAAGGCCGGGCGCGGGCGGGTGACCGGAGAGGACTGACGCGCGGGAGCGCGGTGCGAAGAGCGCGCTCTCGGCTCGACCGGCCCGTCACTTCTTCCCGCAGGCCTTCGCGAACCCGAGCTCGCACGCCTTCCTGCGCAGTTCCCCTGCGCGCCTGGCATCCCGGCTGACGCCG
>DATMNJ010000320.1:0-8330 GCA_035569175.1 Thermoanaerobaculia bacterium
AAATTGAACGTGGTCGCGTCGCGCTCGCCGTTCAGGGACCGGATGTTCATGTCCATCGGGATCGACTCGACGAAGTCCCCGTAGGACGCGAACAACTTGGTCTTCCCGTCGTTCAGGAAATCCCAGGAGACGCCCACGCGGGGCGAAAAGTGGTTCACGTTGATGTAGGTCGTCAGAGGCCCCTGGACGAGCGAGCCCTCGTCTCCGGTGTAGGAAGCGCCCTTGATGAGCTGGCGCTCCCAGCGCACGCCGACGTTGACCGTCAGGTTCGGCAGCACCTTCCAGCTGTCCTGCGCGAAGAGCGAAAAGATGTCCTGCTCGGGGTTCGCCTTGAGGGGGGCCGAGATCGGGTTGCCGACGTCGGAGTTGATCGACGCGAAGAAGATGTGGGAGTAGATCGGGCGGGTGTCTCCCGGAAGCGGAGCCAGGACCTGGACGAGCTGTCCCCCCTGGTCGGGGGTGGCCCCCGAGAAGTTGCGGAGGACCGACGCCGTGACGCGCTCCCAGTCCACGCCGACCTTGATGTCGTGGTTGGCCAGCAGGTAGGTCCCGGTCACGACCGCGGCATCCCGGGTGAACGTCTTGTCGTCCCACTGGCCGTTGCCCCCGACGCCGCCGAAGCCTCCCGACCCGGTGACGACGTCGCCGGTCGTGTCCTGGTACGCGAACACGTTTCCGCCCAGTCCCGGCAGCTGGTTCGTCTTCTCCGTGTGGACGCCGCCCTGGGCCGTGATCAGAAACTGCGGGCCGAACATTCCCTCGTACCGCACGCCCCAGTCGGTTCCGCCGACGGTGACCGTCCCGTTGTACGTCGTGGGCGGCCCGATGAGCTGGCCGACGGCCCCGGTGTCGTTGGTCGGGTCCCCGAAGACGGTCCCGATCACGGTGTTCGAGTCGTTGAGGTGCCAGGTCAGCTTTCCGGAATAGAGGTTGCCCGAGGTCTTGGTGTTGGCCGTCGAGCCGGACGTCGAGCCGATCGTCACCTGCCGGTCGAGGCTGTTGGTCACGCGGTCGTAGGCGCCGAAGAACCAGAGCCGGTCCTTCAGGAGGAATCCCCCGATGTCCGCGCCGTAGTCCTCGTTCGAGAACCCGAGCGGGATGCCGTCCGCGGTGGACTGCTCGATGTGCTTCGTGCTGGCCTGGAGCGCGGCGTCGTTGAAGTAGCCGAAGCCGTCGCCGTGAAATTCGTTGCCGCCCGACTTCGTGACGACGTTCAGGATGCCGCCAGTCGAATGGCCGAACTCCGCCTCGTAGCCGCCGGCCTTGAACTCGACCTCCTGGATGAACTCGAAGTTGAGCGTCTTGCCCTGGTTTCCGAACTCGACGCCGGTCGTGTTCGCGCCGTCGACGAGGTACGAGTTCTCGAGGCCGGTCGACCCGTAGACCGTGATCGACGTGTTCCGCGTGTCGGATCCGTCCGTCCCGACCCCGGCGTCCAGCTGCGCCACCGACGCGTAGTTGCGCCCGGTCGGGAGCGCCTCGAAGACCTTCGAATCGAGATTCCGCCCGATCTCGCTCGTCTCCGTCTCCACCGTCGCCGCCTGGGCGGTGACCGTCACGCTCTCGGTCTTCGCGGCGATGAGCTCGACGTTCAGCGTCGCCGCCTGTCCGAGGCCGAGCTGCAGCGTCTGCGGTTTCTCCGCGAAACCGGCCAGCGTCGCCGTGATCGTGTACCGGCCCGGCGGCAACAGGGTCAGGTTGAATCGCCCCTCCGCGTCCGTCACGGCGGTGCGATTTCCCTGGAGGCTCGCACTCGTCGCGACGACCGTCACGCCCGGCAGCGCCGTCCCGCCCGTCGAGACCACTCCGCGGATGCTGCCGGTCGTTTGCGCGAGAAGCGCCGTGCCGGGGAACGTCGCCAGGAGGACCGCACAGAAAAGCCGGACGAAGGCCTTTTTCATGACCGGGGCTCCTCTCGGAAGGGTGAACTTGGTGTAAAGCTAGGTCGGCGCGCCGCCGCTGTCAAGCTGACCCGCGGTCGTTTTTCGGAGAGGGGAGATTACTTGCGGGAGCGGTCGAGGAGTCGGACGATGTCCTTGAGCTCGCGCACCACGCCGCGGCGGTCGAAGCCGGCTGCGGGCGGCGGCGCGGCGGCGAGCGTGCGGGGTGCGGCTGCCGCAGACACGGCCGCCGCTTTCACGGGGAGCGGCGCAGGCGCCGGCTTGACCGGCGGCGGGTCGGCCTTTCGCGTCGCGGCGGCGACCGGCTTTTCGCCCTTGCGCTGCTCGGACACCGAAGGCGCGGGCGCGAGCCCGTCGTCGAAGCGGCCCTCGGCGATTTCCGCCTCGAGCCGCTTCTTCGCTCCCGCAACCGTGAAGCCCTCGTCGTAGAGCAGCTCGCGGATGCGCGCGATGATCTTGACGTCCCGCGCGGTGTAGAGCTTCGTCGCGCCCCGGTCCTTGCCCTCGGACAGCGCGGGAAACTCGGTCTCCCAGTACCGCAGCACGTACGGCGCGACCTCGGCGATGCGACACGCCTCGGCGGGCCTGTAGACCTCGGCCTCCCCCTTCGCCACGCCCGTAATTTACCTTGAACGGGCCTTCGGGCGGGAGGACTTTGATCGTCCGCGGGGTTGCGGCTCGCGCCGGCCCGAGCGCTCGCGCACGACGATCCGAATCGGCGTCCCCGAAAAGTCGGCGGCCTCGCGCAGCAGGTTCTCGATCCGGCGCTCCTCCGAAAAGTGCAGCGTTTCGGCGCGATTGGCGACCAGAGCGAAGGTCGGCGGCGCGACTCCCGTCTGGGCGACGTAGAACACCTTCAGCGTCCTCCCGTTGGCGGCGCGGGGCGCCTTGTCGCGCAGGGCCCGGCCGAGGACGCGGTTGAGCTCCCCCGTGGAGATCCGGCGGTGGCGGTTCTCGGCGACCTGGGCCGCCGTCTTGAGGATGCGCGAAATCCCTCTCCCGGTCGTCGCGGAGGTCAGGAGGATCGGGGCATGCCGGGCGAACGGGATCTGGGACGCCAGGGCCGTCTGGAAGTCCTCGGCGGTGCCCTCCTCGCGCTTGCCCGCGACGTCCCACTTGTTGGCCACGAGAATGAGGCCCCGCCCCCCCTCCGCCACGTAGGCGGCGATCGTCGCGTCCTGGCCGGTCGGCCCCTCGCTCGCGTCCACGACCAGGAGCGCGACGTCGCACTCCTCGATGCGCTTGCGCGCCTGGACGACCGACAGGACCTCGGGCCCCTGCTCGGTCTTGCCGCGACGCCGGATGCCGGCGGTGTCCACGAGGCGAAACCGGCGGCCGGCGCCCTCGAGGCTGACGTCCACCGAATCGCGCGTCGTCCCGGCCACCTCCGACACGATCGCCCGTTCCTCGCCGAGAAGCGCGTTCAGGAGCGACGACTTGCCGACGTTCGGGCGGCCGACGACAGCCAGCGCGATCTCGTGCCCCTTCGCGACGGCGGACGCCGCCGCGGCCGCGTCGGTCACCAGCTCGGCCTCGCCCGTGCGGCCGGAGGCCGTCATGTGCTCGGCGATCACCGTCTGCAGATCGTCGATGCCGATGTCGTGCTCGGCCGAGACGCCGTAGACCTCGGGAAACCCGAGCGCCCACGCCTCGACCTCGCCCTCGCTGCCTTCGCGGCGGTCGATCTTGTTCGCGACGACCGCGCACGGCGGTCCCGCCTCGCGGATCACCCGGGCCGCGGCGCGGTCGCCCGGCAGCACGCCGGCCGACGCGTCCGTGACGAGGAGGACCAGGTCCGCTCCCCGGATGGCCGCGACCGCCCGATCGCGGACCGCGGCCGGGATCTTCTCGCGCCCTCCCGGGTCGTATCCGCCCGTGTCGGACAGGAGGAACTTGCGGCCATCCGGCAGTTTCGCCTCGGCCTCGAGGACGTCCCGCGTCATGCCGGGAAGATCGTGGACGATCGAGCGGCGGCGGCGCACGAAGCGGTTGAAGAGGGCGGACTTGCCCACGTTGGGCCGGCCCGCGATGACGACGCGGAAGAGACCCGTCGCGGTCACGGCGAGGTTTTCCGGACGCCCCCTTCGAGGTGCAGCGCAAAACGGGGATGCACGAACGGGTGCACGTCCGGAAAGCGGGTGAAGATCCAGCCCGCGAAGATTTCCTTGCCCTTCTCGAACACCGTGATGCGCGCGGCCGGATTCTGGGGCTCGACGCCGTCGGAGGTGATCGCGCCGCCGCCCATCGTGAAGGCGGGCAGGAAGACGTCCGCGCGCACGACGAGCGACGGGTCGGGCAGCGGCGCGCCCCCGCCCAGGGGCACGTCGATCGAGCCCGACTTGCCGTTGGACTTGTCTTTCCAGGAGATCTTGACGCCCGAGTACGCCGCGCCCACCTCGGGCGGCACCTCGAGCCGCGTCGGGATGTCGGACCCGCCGGCGGCGCCCTGGCCCTGCGGCGGCTGACCCCCTTCGGACGCGCCCTCGGCGATCTTGTCGTGCGAGATCGCCATGCGGATGTTCGGATCGGGCCGCCCGCGCTCGCGGCAACCCGTCGCGGCGGCCGCCGCGGCGCACGCGGCCAGGACGAGGAGGCGTCGGGTTTTCACGATTTCCGCCGCCGCGCGCCGCGCCCGTAGCTGATGGGCGGCTTGCCGGGGACCGGTTTGGGAGCCGGCGCCGCGGGCCTCTCGGGCTCTCCCGCCAGACGGAAGTCCAGGCGCCGCCGCACCTCGTCGATCGCCACGAGGCGCACGCGCAGGGAATCCCCGAGGCGGTAGATCTTCCCGGTGCTGCGTCCCCGGAGCCGGTGCTGCTTGTCTTCGTAGACGAAGAAGTCGTTGCCGAGCGCGGCCATCGGGACGAGGCCCTCCACGAAGAAATCCTTGAGCGTCACGAACACGCCGAAGGAGGCCACGCCGGTCGCGTAGGCGTCGAACTCGCGGCCCACCTTGTCGCGCATGAAGACGATCTTCTTCCAGAGGAGGCTCTCGCGCTCCGCCTGCTCGGCCCGGCGCTCGCGTTCCGAGGAGAACGTCGAGATCTCGCGCAGGCGATCGTTGATCGGATCGAAGTCCTTCGCGGCGACCGGCCGCCCCTCGGCCAGCAGGTGCGAGAGCTGGCGGTGCACGACGAGGTCCGGATAGCGGCGGATCGGCGATGTGAAGTGGCAGTAGTAGGGCGCGGCCAGGGCGTAGTGGCCGCGGCACTCCTCGCTGTAGACGGCCTTGCGCTGCGCCCGCAGCAGGAGGTCGTGGAGCAGGCGCTCCTCGGGCTTGCCCTGGATCTCGCGGAGCAGGCGCTGGAACTCGGCCGGGGCGAGCTCCTCGAGGTTGCCCTTGAGCTCATAGCCGAAGCTCTCGAGCACGTCGCGCAGGTCGACGAGCCGGTCGGGGTCCGGCTTGTCGTGGACGCGGTAGATGGCCGGCTGCTTGGCGAACAGCAGCTTCTTCGCCACGGCCTCGTTGGCCGCCAGCATGAACTCCTCGATCAGCCGGTGGGCGACGTTGCGCGACTCGGGCACGATGCCGACGACCAGGCCGGCGTCGTCGAGGACGATGTCGGCGTCCGGCAGGTCGAAATCGATCGAGCCCCGCGCCACGCGGCGCTTGCGCAGCAGAGCCGCGACCTCCCCCATGAGGTGGAAGTCGGCGAGAAACGCCCCGTACCGGCGCTCGTCGTCGGGATTCGGCCGGGCCTCGAGAATGCGGGCGATCTCGGTGTAGGTCATCCGGTGGGCGCTGCGGATGACGCCCTTCGCGAAGTCCGAGCCCGTGACGCGGCCGTGCTTGTCGAGCTCGAGGACCGCGGAGAGGACGAGCCGGTCGACGCGGGGGTTGAGCGAGCAGAGACCGTTGGAGAGCCGCTCGGGGAGCATCGGCAGCACCCGGCCCGGGAAATACACAGAGGTCCCGCGCGAGCGCGCCTCGTCGTCCAGGGCCGTCCCCTCCTCGACGTAGTGCGACACGTCGGCGATGTGGACCCCGATGCGGTAGCCGCCGGAGGTCTTCTCGACCTCGATCGCATCGTCGAAGTCTTTGGCGGTCTCGCCGTCGATCGTGACGATGCGCCGCTCCCGGAAATCCCGACGGCCGAGCAGGTCCTCCTCGCGCACCTCTTCGGGGAAGGCCTCCGCCTCGGCGACGACGGGTTCCGGAAACCGGCGCGGCAGGTTGTGCGAGCGCAGGACAATCTCGATGTCCACTCCCGGTTCGCCGAGGAACCCGAGCTTGTCCTCGACCTCGCCGTGGGCGATGCGGCGGGTGTCGGGGAAGGAGGTCAGGCGGACCTCGACGATCTCCCCCTCGCGCGCCCGGAGCGACTTGCCGTCGGCGATGCGGACGACGGCGTCGAGCTTGGGGTCGTACGGAAGGACGATCTTCTGTCCCTCCTTCGTCTCGAAGCGTCCGACGATGCGCTCGCGCGCCCGGACGAGCACGCGCACCACCGTTCCCGAGGTCCGCCCATCGTCCCTTCCCCTCCGGCCCGTGGCGCGCGAACGTTCCTCGCGGGCCAGGACCGTATCGCCGTCCATGGCCCCGTGCATCCCGACGCGGGGCACGAAGAGGTCGTCCCCTCCCGGGACGAGGACGAAGCCGAAGCCCTCGGGCCGAACGGTGATCCGGCCCGCGACGAGGTCGGAGAACTCGATCGCGGAGTACTTTTCGCCGCGGATGCGGGCGATCTCGCCGCGACGCTCGAGCGCCTCCAGGCGTTCCCGCAGGGAGTCTTCCTCCGACTCCGGGACGTGGAACGCCCTGCGGAGCTCGGCAAAGGACAGGATCCGCGAGCCCTTTTCGCGGAGGCGGTCGAGAATCTCAGAATCGCGCGGTAACACCCGCGGGAGTCTACCCCGCTACGGTTTGTCGCCCTTCGGCGGCTCGCGGGGGACGAAGAGGCCTGGAAAGTCGTCCAGGTTCTCGGGTTCCGGCGCCGAAACCTTGCGTTCCCACCCGCAGGAGCGACACCGGATGACCCCGTTGACGGGGCGCGAGGACGAGTTTCGCGGATCCGGGCAGTGGGGGCTCGGACAAAGCCAGGGGAAATCCGGGGCGACCATCGGGGCTGCTTCTTTCCTCGCCCCTCATCTTACGCCGGCCAGCGGCAAGAGGCCGGGAAACTCCGTGATCCCGCTCACTTCCCCGCGCTCCCAGCGGCGCGCCTCGGCGAGGCTGGCGCGGACGGCGCCGGAAAAGGCGTCGAGCGCAGGGTCCGGAGCTTCGGCGGAAAGCTTGTCGAGGCCGGCTTCCAGCAGGCGGACGCATCCTCCCGCCACACCGGACCCGGCCTTGTGGAATCCGGCCGCGATCTGGATGAGCCCCTGAAGGAGCCGCCGCGCCGGGCCTTGCTCGACGAGCCACGCCCGCTCCCACGCCTCGTGGGCCTCGAAGAACCTGCGTTGGTTGAAGAGCTCCCGTCCCTCTTCGAACTGCCGCCGCGTCGCGCTCTCCGGTCTGTTTTCCATCGGCTGGCGTATAGTCAATCACTCCGGGGACACTCGCCATGAAATCCGGCATCCTCGCCCTTCTCGTTGCGGTCGGCCTCATCGCCGCCGGCCGGGATCACGGCGCACCCCCGGTCCGCCCGACCGTGCCGCTTCTGGCGAGCGCGCGGCCCTCGGCGCCGAGCGGAGGCACTCTCCAGCCTCTCTATGCCGCGGTGGACTATCGCGCCGTCGCCGGATCGGTCTCGAACACCAACGGGATGCTCGAGCCCAACGAGACGGTTCAGGTCTCGCCGTTCTGGACGAACACGGCGGGAGTGTCGCAGACGTTCACCGGGTTCGCCTCGGGCATCAGCGGCCCCCCGGGCCCCGCCTATTCGATCGTGGACGCCAACGCGGATTACGGCACGCTCGCCGCCGGCGCCACGACCGACTGCAACGGCGCGACCGGCGACTGCTACCTCATCTCCGTCGCGGGCGCGCGTCCCGTGGCGCACTGGGACCTGACGTTCACCGAGACTCTCAGCGTCGGGGGCACCTCCACCGTCTGGACCGTTCACATCGGCGACAGTTTCGCCGACGTGCCGACGACCGACCAGTTCTACTCCTACATCGAGATGCTGTTTCACATGGGCGTCACCAGCGGCTGCGGCGGCGGCAACTACTGCCCGACCAACCCGGTCACCCGCGCCCAGATGGCGGTCTTCCTGCTCAAGGCCAAGCTCGGATCGGGCTACGTTCCCCCGCCCGCGACCGGCACGGTCTTCAACGACGTGCACATCGGCGATTTCGCCGCCGACTGGATCGAAGACCTCCATGCCCGCGGAATCACCGGAGGCTGCGGCAACGGCGACTACTGCCCCAACAACTCCGTCACGCGTGCGCAGATGTCCGTCTTCCTCCTCAGGGCGGAGCACGGCTCGAGCTACACCCCGCCCCCCTGCACCCCGACCTTCGGCGACGTTGCCTGCCCGAGCCCCTTCGCGG
>DATMNJ010000321.1:0-5067 GCA_035569175.1 Thermoanaerobaculia bacterium
CCCATCCGTATGAAGGGGTTAGGAATGAAAAAGCGAGGCGTTCTCTGGGCCCTCGGGTTGCTGCTCCTGGCCGGGGCGGGCGCCGCTACGGCCCTTTTCCTGGCAAACCGGCGGGACGTGACCACGACCTCCCAGGCGGCCTACGAGGCCTTCCAGGAGGCGTCGCTCAACGCGAAGCGGTTCTACTTCAAGGAAGCCCGGCTCGGTTTCGCGAAGGCCCTCGAGCTCGATCCGAACTTCGCCATGGCCATGTGAGCCTGGCGGACGTCGTCGGCGACCGGGAGCAGGCGGGCACGCTCCTGCGGCGGGCGGCGGCCCAGCGCGACCGGCTGACCGAGCGCGAGCGTTCCCACGTGGACCTGATCCTGGCCAACTACGACGGCAAGTTCGACCAGGCGCTGAAGATCGCCCGCGAGCTCCACGCCAAGCACCCGGAAGATACGCTCGGCGCGCAATTCCTGGCGCGGTACTACCTGCTGAAAGGCGATGCAGACCAGACGATCAAGATCTACGAGGAGCTTCTCGCCGTCGATCCCAACAACGCCGAGGCCTACAACCAGATTGGCTATTACTACGGCTACCGGGGCGACTACGACAAGGCCATCGACAACCTCACGCGGTACCAGTTCATCTCTCCGGACAACGCCAACCCGTTCGACTCGCTCGGAGAGAACCAGGCCTATTCCGGCCGGTACAACGAGGCGATCGAAAACCTGAATCGGGCCCTGGCGATCAAGCCGGACTTCGCGCCGGCCTACCAGCACCTCGGCGTGGTCTACGAGGGCCTCGGCGAAACGGCGAAGGCGATCGAGAGCTACGAGAAGGCGTCGCAGCTGGCCGACGGCGACGGCGCGCGTCGGGAGTATCTGACGCTGGCCCTGCGGGCCGCGCTCGTCGGTCACGACAGGGCGGCGGCCCGGGACCTGATCGCGCGCATCGAGAAGATCCCGGTCGACTCGAAGCAGGACAAGGAACACCTCGGACCCGCGTTCATGGCGGTGATCACCGACCTCAACGAGGGCCGCGGGGCCGACGCGGAGCGCCGCCTGCGGGAGCTCAAATCGAAGCTGGAAACGGTCTACGCGGAGGCCGAGAAGGCCGGCAAGACGGGCGGCCGCAAGGCGCACTTCCCCGAGTGGAACCTCGCGATGGCGATCGCGCTCGAGCAGCAGGGCAAGCTCGACGAGGCGCAGGCCCTCTACGAGGCCAACGCGAACCCGCCGAACCCTTTCCTCGACTTCAACGACCGGCGCTGGGTCATGGAGGGTCGGGCGAAGGTCGCCGAGCTCGTCGCCCGCAAGGGCGACCTCGACCGCGCCGAGAAGCTCATCGCCGAGAACCGCAAGTGGAACCCGAGCTGGGCGCCCTGTCGACCGGCCGAGATGGCGGTCGCCGAGGCGCGCCGCGCAAAGGTGCTCGCCGCCTCCAAGTAATGGAACGGTCCCGCCACTTCGAGACCCAGCATCGGCTTCTCCTCCTCGAGACGCTTTACGACGCGGGGCTTTCTCTCGGCGCGATGCCGGACGAAGACGCCCTGGTCGAGGACGTGCTGGGCCGGGTCGTCGGCGTGCTCGACGCGTCCCGGGGGTACCTGGCGACCTTCGGCGACGGCGGGGCGCGCCGGGCGGAGGCCCGGGTCGGGTTCCCGAAACGCCCCACCGAGGCTCTCGTCGCGGCCGACGAGTTTCTCCGCGAGGTGATCGCGTCCGACGGGGCGGTCGTCCGCGAGAAGCTCAAGGTTCTCGGAAAGCCCGTGCAGGCGGCCGTCGGCGTCCGGATCTCCGGGGGCGGGCGGCCCATCGGCGTCCTGGTTCTCGCGGACAAGGAAGTGCGCCAGGGAGGCTCGGCTGGCTTCGACGAAGAGGACCGCCGTTTCCTCGTCTCGCTCGCGGGGTTGTGCGGCATGGCGATCGAGAACCGGCGGCACCTGGAGCGCTTGACCCGCGAGCGGGAACGGCTCGAGGAGGAGAACCGGCGGCTGCTCGACGAGACGGGCCGTGCGGCGGCCGGGCGCCTCTTCGTCGGCGACTCGCCGGCGGCGCGCCGCGTCCTCGACCTCGTCTCGCGAGTGGCGCCGTCGAAGATCTCCGTCCTGGTGACGGGGGAGAGCGGCACGGGCAAGGAGCTCGTGGCCCGCATGATCCACGCACGCAGCGATCGGACCGACAAGCCCTTCGTCGCGATCAACTGCGCGGCCCTGCCGGAGACGCTCCTCGAGTCGGAGCTCTTCGGCATCGAGCGCGGCGTGGCCACGGGCGTCGAGGCGCGCGCGGGGCGCTTCGAGGCGGCCCAGGGCGGGACGCTGTTTCTCGACGAGATCGGTGACATGCCGCTGGCCCTGCAGTCCAAGCTGCTGCGCGTGCTGCAGGAGCGCGAGATCGAGCGCGTGGGCGGCCGGCGGCGGGTGCCGATCGACGTGCGCGTGCTCGCCGCCACCCACGCACGGCTGCTCGAGCGGATCGCCTCCGGCGAGTTTCGCGAAGATCTGTACTACCGGCTGCGGGTCGTGGAGATCGGCCTGCCGCCATTGCGCGAGCGGCGCGAAGACATCCCCCGTCTCGTGCGCTACTTCCTCGAGCGCTTCGGCGCGCGGGAGGCCCGCGAGGTCCCGACCCTCGAACGGGAAGCGTATGCGGCCCTCCTGTCCCACGATTTTCCCGGCAACATCCGGGAGCTCGAGAACCTGCTCGAGGGAGCCGCTGCGCTCTCGCAGGGAGGCACGATCCGGCGCGAGGACCTCCAGTGGCTCCCGCGCCCCTCGTCGCGGGGCGAAGCGAGCCCCGTGGCAGGCGGGGCCGAGGAGGAGATTCCCGACCTTCGGGCTCTCGAGGAGCGGCACATCCAGCGGGTCTTGCGCCTGGCGGGCGGCAACAAGAGCCGTGCCGCTCGGCTGCTGGGGATCAGCCGCCGGACGCTCTATCGGAAGCGAAGTGTGGGACATTAAGTCGCTGCGACAATACGTCCCGAAACGCTTGTAAGACCAGGTATATAAGTTATTTACGAATGCACAATGTGAGTCATATCGTGAGATATGTGTCATTGTGCTACGCTAATGCGTCATGCACACGATGTCGCCTGAGGCGCGCAAGGCACTCACAGGAAACAGGTTAGCTCGTGAAGCGGCGACCCCTCGGATGTGGCAGGCCTCTTGCCTCCCCTGATGGTCACCGTGATGAGAAAAGTTCTCGCCGTCAGACTCGAAGCGATCGAGGTCCCCAGCCTCCTGTGGGGTCTTCTGGCGGGCGAGGTCTGTTTTGCCCTGCTGCTGCTCGGCTCCGATAGACTCCCCTCCGTCTTGATCCGATCACTGCAACTCTTCCTGCGCTTCTAGGGGTCCGGAGCGCGTCCCATGTCGCAGGGAGGATCCGTTCCGCACGGGCTCGCCGCCTCCGGCGAGCGCGAAGTGTCCATGACCATCCCGGTCGCGCCGGAAATGGAGATCGTCGCGACGGCCCAGGCGGCAGCCCTCGGCGAGTACATCGCCATGGCGCGGGATAAGATCGACGAGGTCAAGCTCGCGCTCGTGGAGGCGTGCATCAATGCGTTCGAGCACGCGGACTGCCGCGACGAGCAACTGCACCTGAAGTTCCGGCTGGGCCGCGAGCCGACGGGCAGAGAGTGGCTCGAGGTGGAAGTGCTGGACAAGGGACGGGGCTTCGACAGCGCGAGGGTGGAGGAACCGACGATCGAGAAGAGCTTCCACAACCACCGCAAGCGGGGGTGGGGGCTCCAGATCATCAAGAGCCTCATGGACGAGGTGGAGATCACGTCGGGCAGCGGGGGAACGCGGATCCTGATGAGGAAATACAAGTGAGCGAGTCCTGCAAAGTGTCTTCCGAGCGGCGCGGCGACGTCGCGATCCTCTTCACGGACGGCTACATCAACAACCAGGGGGGCGAGGAAATCGCCCGCGAGGCGTATGCGCAGCTCGACCAGGGCGCGCGGGCCCTCGTTCTGAACCTGGAGAAGACCCGGATCGTGAACTCGATCGGGATCTCGATCCTCATCGAGGTCCTCGAAAAGGTGATGGACCGCAAGGGCGCGCTGGCCTTCTGCGGCCTGACGCCCACGATCGACAAGACGTTCCGGATCATGGGCCTCGCCCAGTACGCCGAGATTTACCCGACCCAGGAGGAAGCGCTCCGGGGCGTCAACTCGCAGCCCGCCTGATCGGTTCAGGGCAATGACCGCCCCGGCACCGACATCGCCCGCCGCGCGCCTCGACGAGCTCTGGAAGCGGATCGGGGCGGCCCTGGACTGCGACGGTCCGCTCTCCTCCCGCGTCGCGGAAGCGGCGCTCGTCGCTACCGGCGCCACCGAGGCTACGCTCTACTTGCGGGACCGCGACGCCTGGGTCCGCGCGGGCGAAGGCCTTCCGGGTGCCGTGGCGCCGGACGAGATCCCGGACCCGCGGCCCGAGGGCGTCTTCCGCCGCGAGGGAAACCTGTGGCTCCCGCTCTCGGCCGAGGGCGAGCTCTACGGCATGCTGCGCCTGTGCGGCGTGCCCGAGGCCGAGGCGCCCGAGAGCGTCACGTTGCTCGCGTTCGTGCTCGGTTCGGTCGTCGGCACCCACCGGCTCGCGCGGCAGGTCCGCGACGCCGAATTCGAGCTCAAGGCCCGGCTGCTCGAGCTCGAGTCGCTGTATGACCTCGGCCTCTCGCTCGGCGGACAGCTCGACCTTTCGGCCCTGGCCGACGAGGTCCTGTTCCGTTCGATTTCGCTGACCGACGCCGGCAAGGGCTCGCTCGTCCTCTTCGAGGAGTCGGGCGCCGTGCTCCTCGAGCGCAGCGTCGGCGGCGACGTCGTCTCGGCCCGCGAGGCGGCGGCCTGGTCGCTGCCGGAGGGAGGCGTCATCAACAACGCGGCGGCGACGGTGCCGACGGCCGGCATGACGCTGGCCGCCTGCGAGAAGTGCCTGGCGGTCGCAATCTCGGTCCCGGACCGGCGGCTGGGCGTCCTGGCCGTGGCCGACAAGGAGTCGCGCGACGGCCGCGTTCTCGACTTCACGGCCACGGACGCGCGCCTCCTCTCCCTCTTTGCCAACCAGGCGGCCGGGGCCATCGAAAC
>DATMNJ010000322.1:0-14635 GCA_035569175.1 Thermoanaerobaculia bacterium
GCTCGAGCGGCTCGTGCAGCAGCTGTACCGCGAGCTCGACCGCAAGGGCCTGTCCCGGTTTCGGCCCCTCTGCTATCTCTCCGACGAGTGGGGATGCCCGTCGGGCGAGCCGGTCATCGGGATCCCGTTTTACCTGGCGGATCCCAAGCTCGCGCGCCTCGAGAAGGAAATGAACGATCTCGAGGACCGGCACGAGATCATGATGTACCTGCGGCACGAGGCGGGCCACGCCTTCAACTATGCGTACGCCCTCTACAAGACACCCGAATGGCGCGATCTCTTCGGGCCGTTTCGCCGGCCGTATCGCGACCTCTACCGGCCGGTCCCGTTCTCGCGGCGCTACGTGCGCCACATCGCCGGCTGGTACGCGCAGAAGCATCCCGACGAGGACTTCGCCGAGACCTTCGCCGTGTGGCTGACGCCCCGCTCCCAGTGGCGGCACCGCTACAAGGGCTGGGGCGCGATGACCAAGCTGCGGTACGTCGATCGCATGGCGCGGCGCCTGCGTTCGACCGAGCCCGTGCGGCCGCAGGGCCACACGGACATCACGGTCGAGGAGATGGAGACCACGGTCGAGGAGTTCTACAAGAAGGCCCTCGCCGAGCAGGGCCAGGCGGTGGAGCTCGCCCTCGATACGGACCTGGTCGACATCTTCCCCGTCTCGCGCCGCAAGAAGAAGGGCGCCCGCGCCGCCGTCGACCTGCTCCGCGAGAACCGCAAGGCGCTGATCGACAAGGTGACCTACTGGACCGGCGTGCAGCGGCCGCTCGTCAAGCGGCTCGTCGAATCCATCGAGACCCGGGTGGCCGAGCTCGGCCTGCGCGCGGCCGTGCGCAGCGAGAAGGAGAACCTGACCGAGGTGACGGCCTACACGACCGCGCTCGCGATGAACTACCTGGCGCGCGGCAAGTTCGTGCAGACGTGACCGGCCCCGCCGTCCGAAGCGGAAGGGAGGAGAGCGAATGAGCCGCGAGAAACTCAAGGTCGCCATCCTCTACGACGTCTTCGAGGAAGAGCCCGAGCCGCCGCCTCCGCCGCCGGAGAAGCCGTCCAAGACCCGCGGCAAGCCCGTCAAGCGCGCCAAGAAGCGCGAGAAGCACGACCGCGAGGAGATCTTCGAGGCCCTCGTCAAGCTCGGGCACGAGGCCGTGTACCAGGTCGTGGACGGCCGCGACCAGTCGCTCATCGCCCTCGCCCGCTCGGAGGCGGACCTCTTCTTCAACCTGACCGAGTCGTACGCCGGCGACGACACGATGGACATGAACCTCGCCGCGTACCTCGATCTGCTCGGCAAGCCGTACACGGGCGCGGGTCCGCACGCCCTCTACCTGGCCCAGGACAAGGCGCTGGCGAAGAAAATTTTCGCGTTCCACGGGATCCGGACGCCGTTCTTCGCCACGTCTTACAAGGGCCGGCTCGACCACTCCCACGACATCGCCTTCCCGCTCATCGTCAAGCCCACGTCCGAAGACGGCTCGATCGGGATCGATGCGGGGTCCGTCGTCGGCTCGGTCAAGGAGCTCATGGAGCGGATCCATTACATCCACGAGGAATTCGATGCCCCCGCGCTCATCGAGGAGTACATCGAGGGCCGGGAGATGTACGCGGCCGTCCTCGGCAACGACAACCCGGAGGTTCTGCCCATGGTCGAGCTCGACCTCTCGCGGCTGCCCGAGGGAACTCCGAAGATCGCGGGCAAGGAAGTGAAGTGGGAGAAGGACACCGAACATTACAGGGTCACGAAGTCGGCGCCGGCCGAGGACCTCGACGAGGACACCGCCAAGCGGCTCTCGGACACGGCGCTCGCGGTCTACCAGGCGCTGAAGCTGCGCGACTACGGGCGCATCGACATGCGCCTGACCCCGAAAGGGGAGGTCTACGTCATCGAGGCAAACCCGAACCCCTGGCTCTCCTCCGGCGCCGAGTTCTCGATGGCCGCCCGGAAGGCCGGCCGCTCGTACACACAGCTCATCGGAGACATCGTGGACCTGGCCAAGGCGAGGTACGCTGCGGCCTAGAATCCGACCGTGCACGCGACCCGCGGCACGCGAGACGAAGGGAGATCCTCGACATGAAACCGGCACGCATCGCCCTCACGCTTTCGACCCTGCTCTTCGCCACCGTGTCTCTGGCGGCGGAGGTGGCCGGGGTGAAGCTGCCCGACACCGTGACGGTGGACGGCAAGACACTGAAGTTCAACGGCGCGGGTCTGCGCAAGAAGGCGATCTTCAAGGTATACGTCGCGGCGCTCTACGTCGAAACGCCTTCGAAGGATGCCGCCACGCTGATTTCCTCGAATCAGGAAAAGAGCGTACGCCTCCACATGTTGCGTAACGTCGAGGGGCCGAAGGTCAGCGGCGCCATTGCCGAGGCCTTCGAGCTCAACTCGAAGGCGGCGATGCCGCAGTTGCAGGGGCGCCTCGATCAGCTCGCCAGGATGATTCCCGACGTCAAGGACGGCGACGAGATCGCGTTGACCTGGATCCCCGACAAGGGAACCCAGGTTGCGACGCGCGGGACGACGGCCGGGATGATCGAAGGCCGCGACTTTTCCGACGCCCTCCTCTCCGTGTGGCTCGGCCCCAACCCGCTCCAGGACGACCTGAAGAAGGGGATGTCGGGGAACTAGCCGGCGGGCGGCCGAGGGCCGCCCCTACGAACCCGAGGGCGAGCCCGCCGGGGCGGTCTTGCCCGTCAGCCTCCGCATCGTCCGGTCGATCCCCACGCCGAGGAACATCAAGCGCGTCCAGAACCACATCGCGGGGGAGACCCGCTCCACGCCGCCGGCCAGCGTCGTGACGACGGCGGCGCGGATCGGCTCCGGCGGGTTCGGCGTGCAGAAGGCCTCGAAGAAGACCGGGTCGTAGAAGCCATAGACCCACTTGCGGAAGCGGGCCCACAGCTGATTCGAGGCGCGCGCGTAGGCCTTGAAGTCGCGGGCGTCCACGCGGCCGCGCCGCGCGAGCGCCCCGTCGATCGCCGCCGCGGCGCGCTCTCCCGTCGCCATCGCGAGGAAGACGCCGGTCGAGAAGACCGGATCGAGGAAGGCGGCCGCGTCGCCGACGAGCACCCAGCCGTTGCCCGCCACGCGGTCCGAGGATGCGGAGTAGTCGGAGATTCCGTGGATCTTCGACATGCGCCGGGCTCCGGCCAGAAGGGTTCCCATGCGCCCGGAGCGCGCGAGCATCGCGTCGTAGCGGGCCTCGAGCGCGGCGCCTTCGGCAAAACGCACGACCGCGGCGTCGAACACGCCGCCGACGCTGCAGGTCCCGTCGGAGAACGGGATGATCCAATACCAGATGCCCTTGTCGATCGGCAGCAGGATGTCGCCCGGGGTCGAACCCTCGGGCCAGCGGATGCCTTCGTAGTGCGCGAAGAGGGCGGCGCGCTTCAACTTCGGATCGAACCGGCGCAGTCCCAGCTTGCGCGAGAGGACGGCGCCCTGTCCGGACGCGTCCACCACGACGCGGGCGCGGATCTCCTCCGCCTCGCCGCCCGAGCGGCGCACCCGCACGCCGACGGCACGGTCGCCGTCGAAGAGCACGTCCTCGACCGAGGTCTCCTCGCGGACTTCGGCGCCGCACGAAGCGGAGTGGCGCAGCAGCAGCTCGTCGAATTCGGCGCGCTTGACCTGATACGCCATGGGGTGCCCCGGGTCTCGGGCTTCGGCGAACACGACCGGCCGCGTCGTGCCGGCCTCCTCGTTCCAAAAGAACGCTCCGTATTTCTTCTGGAACCCGGCCGCGCGGACCTTGTCGTGGACGCCGAGGCGGTCGAGGATCGGCAGGGAGAAGGGCAGCAGGGACTCGCCGACGTGGAAGCGCGGAAACTTTTCCTTCTCGAGGACGAGCACGCGGCGGCCCGCCCGCGCCAGAGCCGTGGCCACCGTGGAGCCGCCGGGCCCGCCGCCGATGACGATCGCGTCGTAAGATGAGGCCATGGGCAGATTCTAGCCGCTTGGCCGCTCCCATCCTCGAATACGTCGGCATTCGGAAAGGGTTCGGCGCGCAACGCGCTGCCCTCGACGGGTTTTCGCTGACGATCGTCGAGGGCGAGACGGTCGCCCTCGTCGGTCCGTCGGGTTGCGGCAAGACCACCGCCCTGAAGCTCGCCAACCGCCTGCTCGACGCCGACGCGGGTGCCGTACGGATTTTCGGCCAGCCCGCGGGCGAGCACGATCCGGTCTCGCTGCGGCGGCGCATCGGGTACGTCATCCAGGAGGGCGGTCTGCTTCCGCACTGGACCGTGCGAGAGAACGTGGAGACCGTGCCGCGTCTGCTGGGATGGCCCGAGGGCCGGCGGCGTGCGCGCGCGGCGGAGCTGCTGACCATCGTGGGCCTCGCGCCGGAAGAGTTCGCCGAGCGCCGGCCCGCCTCGCTCTCGGGAGGGCAGCGGCAGCGCGTGGGCGTCGCGCGGGCCCTCGCCGCCGGCCCGTCTCTCGTCTTGATGGACGAGCCCTTCGGAGCCCTGGATCCGATCGCGCGCCGTTCGATGCAGAAGGAGTTCCTCCGCTGGAATGCGCGCTGGGAAGCGGCCGTGCTGCTCGTGACCCACGACCTGCGGGAGGCCTTTCTGCTGGCCGACCGCGTTGCGGTCCTCGAGGGCGGACGGGTCCGCCAGGTCGGATCGCGCGAGGAGTTGATGCGCTCTCCGGCGGATGACTTCGTCCGCGAGTTCGTCTCGGAGTTCGCCTCGTGAGTCAGCTCGGCGCGTTCTTCTGGCAGCGCCGCGCGGACATCCTCGCGCTGACGGGACAGCACGTGCTGCTGGTCGCCGTGGCGGCGGCGATCGCCGTCGCGATCGGCGTTCCGCTCGGCGTGGCGCTGGCGCGCCGCCCCGCCCTCGCGCGGCCCGTGCTCGGCTTCGCGAACGCCGTGCAGGCGATCCCGAGCCTCGCGCTCTTCGGGTTCCTGATCCCGGTGCCGCTGATCGGCGGCATCGGCGCCCGCACGGCCATCGTGGCGCTCGTCGTCTACTCGCTCCTGCCGATCCTGCGAAACACCTACGCCGGAATTCGCGGCGTGGATCCCGCAGTCGTGGAAGCGGCGACCGGTCTGGGGATGACGCCGAACGAGCGCCTGCGCCTGGTCGAGCTCCCGCTGGCGTTTCCCGTCGTCCTCGCCGGAATCCGGGTCGCGGTCGTCGTGGGCGTCGGCCTGGCGACGATCGCGGCGGCGATCGGCGCGGGAGGTCTCGGCGTGCTCATCTACCGCGGAGTGGCGACGGTGGACCACCGCCTCATCCTCGCGGGCGCGGTGCCGGCCGCGGCGCTCGCGCTCGCGTTCGACTTCGGACTGAGCGCGGTCGAGAAGCGCCTGGGGCCGCGGCGGTGAGGCGCGCCGCCGTTCTGTTCGCCGTGCTCGGGGCCCTCGGCGCTTGCCGCGCGGCCGGGGACCGTCCCGTGCGGATCGGCTCGAAGAACTTCACCGAGCAGGTGATCCTTGGCGAGATCGCCGCGGGGGCCCTCGAGCGGGCGGGCGTGCCGGTCGAGCGCCGGCTCGACCTCGGAGGCAGCTTCGTGTGCCACCGGGCCCTGCTCGCGGGCGAGCTCGACCTCTATCCCGAGTACACCGGCACCGCATTCACCGCGATCCTGAAGGAGAAGCCCATCGCGGATCCGGCTCGCGTGCGCGCCCGGGTCGCCGCGGCCTACGCGACGCGGTGGGGGCTCGCCTGGACTGCGCCGCTGGGCTTCGAGAACACCTTCGCCCTCGTGCTGCGCGGCGATGACGCGCGCCGGCTCGCGATCACGAAGATCTCGGACCTCGTGCGCCACCCGGAGCTCAAGCCCGGGTTCGGCTACGAGTTCGTCGAGCGCGCCGACGGATTTCCGGGCCTCGCCGCCGCGTACGGTCTCGCCTTCACGGCGCGGCCGGCCGAGATGGACCTCGGGCTCCTCTATCCGGCGCTCGCGCAGGGGAAGGTGGACGTCGTTGCGGGCAATTCGACCGACGGGCTCATCGCGGCGATGGGCCTCGCCGTCCTCGAGGACGATCGCCGGTACTTCCCGCCCTATGAAGCGGCCTTCGTCGTGCGCGGTCCGGTGTGGCACAACGCGCGCGTGCGGGGTGCGCTCGAGGCGCTGTCCGGAACGATCACGCCCGATGCCATGCGGAAGATGAACGCGGCCGTCGACCGGGACGGAAAAGGGCCTGCCGCCGTGGCCGGCGAATTCCTTGCCGGTCTGCATTTGGCGGGGCCCGCGCGGTAGGAATCCCGGTCCTGTTTCGGAGAAAACCTGCTACCCTGATTTCAAGGACTCGCGAAAAATGTCGGGCGCTTTCGAGCTGTTGACGCAGGCAGATTGGGTAGTCTTGGGCGGGGCTGTCCTCCTCCTGGTCCTCTTGATCGTGTCGTTCCGATCCCGGTCCTACGTGTTCTGCCAGTACCTGAAGACGATGACGGGCATCGCCCTGCGCCCCTCGGAAGTGCGTCGGGCGTTCAAGACCGGCGGCCGCGAGGGAGTGCGGGAGTTGTTCCTCGACCTGATCATCCGGGAGGACCTCAAGGGAGGCCCCGCCTCGATTCCGGACCTGAAGAGCCAGTGACGGCCGGCTAGTTCTCGATCAAACCGAACGTCGGGACGACGTCGCGCCCGAGAACGCTGCGCAACACGGTGGCGTGCAGCACTTCGTCCGAGAGGATTTTCGCGGCCGAGCCGGAGAGCGCGCGGTCCTGGAAACGGTCGACGACGAACAGGTAGACGCGCGCGGCCCCGACCTCGAGCTTGAACGCCAGCTCCAGCACGTCCTTCTCGTTGGCGAGCGGCACGCCGAAGACGTAGTCCTTCTGAGGTTGCGCCGGGTCGCCTCCCTTGCGGCGGACGGCGTCCACGAGCAGGTCCCGGTGGATCTCGTGGCTGCCCTGGAACGCAAGACCCACGTCCTTCGCTTTCGCCGACAGCAGGCCGCTCTTGCCCGCGAGGCCGTAGGCCCAGATGGCCTGGTGCTCGAGCGCCAGGGCGGTGTTCATGAGCTGGATGTCGTCGCCCGCCGGCTTTCCGGGGGCCGGCAGCGCGAGGAGCGGGCGTCCGGCCGCGGCCAGCCCGAGCGCGAGGCCGGTCGAGGCCGCCGAGCGGAAGAGATCGCGTCGTTTCATGGGTGCCTCCTCGGAGGAATCGTACGCCGAAAGAAATGGCCCCGCGCCTGCGATATCGTGTTTCGCGCGATGAGCCAGCGGCGAGACGACCCCGACGGCGCGCTGATGATCCGGGTGGAAGCCCGGGACGCGGACGCGCTGGCCGAGCTCTACGACCGTCACGCCGCGCGCCTGCTCGGGCTCGCGCGCCGCATCCTGGGGGAAGGGGGCGAGGCCGAAGAGGTGCTCCAGGAGGTCTTCCTCTTCGCGTGGCGCGCCGCCGCGGCCTACGACCCGACGCGCGGCAACGTCCTGACGTGGCTTCTGATCGCGACCCGCAGCCGCGCCATCGACCGCATCCGATCGCGCAAGTCCGCTGCACGCACCGGCGCGCGCAGCCTCGAGGAGCTGGGCGCCGATCCGCCCGCCGCCGACGACGTGGAGCGTGCTTCGGGGGACCGGCAGTGGGAAGTGATCTGCCGCACGGCCGTCGGAGAGCTTCCGGGCGACCAGAGGAAGGTCCTCGAGCTCGCGTACTTCGAGGGGCTGACCCAACAGGAAATCGCCGACCAGACCGCGACGCCGCTCGGAACCGTGAAGACGCGGGCCCGTTTGGGGCTGATGAAACTCCGGGAGCGGCTGCGCCCGTATATGAGGAGTGGAAGCGATGCCCCATAGCGAGCGGCACGAAGAGCTCGTCGCCGCGGCGGCTCTCGGGATGCCCCTCGGTGCCGACGCCGGGGAGCTCGCGAGCCTCCTCGCCGGGGGCTGCGCGCTCTGTGGCGCCCTCCTGGGGGATCTGCGCGTGGCCGGGACGGCCCTGGCGGCGGGAGTCGCCCCGATCGCGCCGCCGCCCGAGCTCAAGGGACGGATCCTTCGCGCGCTCGGCCCCTCCCGCGTTCCGGCGCCGCCGGCGTCGGGTGCCGCGGCCTGGCGCGTTTTCGCGGCAGCGGCGGTCCTGCTTCTCGTCGCGGTCGGCCTCGACGATTCGCGCCTGCGCCGTGAGCGCGAGGAGCTCCGGAGCCAGTCCGCGGATCTGGCCGGCCGGCTCCAGACGGCCGAGACGCGCCTCGCGGAGCGGACGCTCCGCGCCCGCGTTCTCGAGAGCGAGGACGTGCAGATGATGTTGCTCGGCGGCAAGGGCCCGCAGCCCGAGGCGCGGGGCCGCGTCTTCTGGAGTCCGCAAGCGCGGCGCGGCGTCCTCGTGGCCGCCAGCCTTGCTGCGCTGCCCTCCGACCGCCAGTACGAGCTCTGGGTTTTCCTGAACGGCAAGCCGGTCAACGCGGGCGTCTTCGACGTCGATGCCTCGGGCCGCGTTCTCTTCGAGTCCACCGACTTTCCGGAGCCGAACGCGCAGAACTTCGCCGTCACGGTCGAGCCGCGGGGCGGCGTGCCCGCGCCCACGGGGCCGGTCGTGCTCGTGGGTTCGCCGACCTAGGCCGACCGGTCCCATAATGCAGGCGTGCGAGGCCTGCACGTTTTCCTCGTTGCATTGGCGCTGATCGGCACGGCAGTGCCGGCGGCGCCGATCCGACCCTCGCCGCCGACGCCGCCGGCCGCCGTCGGGGTCGCCCTCAATCTCGAAGCGACGACCTCCCCCGCCCAACGGCAGGAGGCCGTGGAGGCCGTGCGTCGGACGGGCGCCACGTTCTTCGCGCTGTCTCTCTCCTGGGCCGCGGCCGAACCAGCACCGCGACGTTACGTCCTCGAGGAGCTGACCCGCACGGCGCGGCTCTTGCGCCAGTCCGGCGCCACGCTCCAGCTCGACCTGCCGCTGGTGACCGAGTCGGGCCGCGACGTGCCGGCGGACCTCGCGGGCGTCGCCTTCGACGATCCGAAGCTGTCCCTGCGGCTCGGAAGACTCCTCGACGCGCTCGCGCCCGTGCTGCTCGACGTCCAGACGCTGTCGCTCGGCGAGGCGGCCGACGTCTATTTCGCCGACAAGCCGGACGAGCTGCGCGCCTATCGCCGCCTCTTCGACGGGGCGGTGCAGTTTCTGAACAAGAAGGTGCCCCGGCTGCTCGTCGGCGTCACGACGCTCGCGCCCACCGAAAGCCCGGCCCCGGAGGTGGCGGCGCTCCTGCACCAGCGCAGCCCGCTCCTTCTCTACATCTATTCTCCGTTCGTCCGGGACAAGCTCTTTCAGCAGCGCGCCCCCGACGATCTGGAAAAGGACTGGGCGCAGCTGCTCAAGAGCGCGGGAGAGCGCCCGATCGCGTTCCCGTCGGTGAGCTACTCCTCGTCGCCCGAGAACGGTTCGAGCCCGTCGAAGCAGGCGCAATTCGTCGCGCGCATGCGCCGCTTCCTCGCGAAGGCGGACGGGCGCCGGCTTCTCTTCGCGCGCTACGTCGCGCTGCGGGACGCGGCGGCCGAACCCGGCGAGGCGGCGGAGGCGGCCCCCGTCCGAGAGAAGCGGCGCTCCGCGTTCCTCTCGAACCGGGGCCTCGAAACGGCTGCGGGCGATCCGAAGCCCGCCTGGATCGAGTGGGCGAAGACTCCGTGAGAGGTCTCGGGCGGGCGATAAGATGCCCGGCAAGGGGAGGTGGCCTCATGTTCCATCGCAACCGGCTCCCGGCGGTTTTCCTCGCGGCGGCGCTCGGCTGGGGCTGCGCATCCTCGAACCCGGCGCCACCCGTTCCGGTCCAGGGCTCCGACGTGTCGGCCATGTCCGGCCGCTGGGTCGGCGAGTACTCGAGCCTGGAGACGGGCCGCTCGGGTTCGATCGTCTTCGAGTTGAGGCCCGGCGACAAGGTCGCCCGCGGCGACGTCTTGATGAAGCCGAGGGCGAGCGGCGACGGGGAGTCGCAATCGAAGCTGCCCGGCACGGCCGAGACACTGCGCAGCATGCCCCAGGTCCTCAACATCAGCTTCGTCAACGCCACGGGCGGCGTCCTGCGCGGGACGATGGACCCCTACACCGACCCGTCCTGCGACTGCGTCGTGCAGACGACGTTCGTCGGCCGCCTGAGCGGCGACGCGATGGAAGGCACCTTCACGACGACGCCGCAGGGCGCCGGCCCGATCTCGACCGGCCACTGGAAAATGACGCGGCAGAAGTCGTAGCGGCCGGCCCGCGATGCGCTCCGCGCCCATCACCCTGGATCGCTTCGTCCTCGAGCAGCAGCGGTCCTCGCCCGGCTCCGCGGGCGAACTGTCACTGCTGCTCGTGCGCCTGGGCGTGGCCGCCAAGCGCATCGCGAACGCTCTCGCAAGCGCCGGCCTGACGGGCGCGCACGGCCCGGCGGGCTCGGCGAACGTCCAGGGCGAGGAGCAGAAAAAGCTGGACGTCGTGGCCAACGACATTTTGCTCGAAGCGTTCGACTATGGCGGCCTCGTGACCCTCGCGGCGTCCGAGGAGATGGAGCAGCCGCACGTCTACGACGCCAGCCTCGCGCAGGGCCGCTACGCCGTGCTTTTCGATCCGATGGACGGCTCGTCGAACATCGACGTCAACGGCACGCTCGGCACGATCTTCTCGATTCGCCGTCGGCGCGACGGCACGGCCAACGACCTTCTGCGCGCGGGTCATGAACAGGTCGCGGCCGGGTACTTCCTCTTTGGCCCCGCGGTGCTGCTCGTCTACAGCAGCGGCGACGGAGTCCACCTCTTCACGCTCGATCCCGCGATCGGCGAATTCCTGTTGACCCGGCCCCGCGTGGCGATGCCCGAGCGCGGCAAGGCCTACGCCGTGAACGAGGGTCGGGCGCATGCCTGGGCGCCCGGCGTGCGGGCATTCGTCGAGAAGCTCAAGACACCCGATCCGGCCACCGGGCGTGCCTACGCGACGCGGTACTCGGCCTCGCTCGTGGCCGACGTGCACCGCTTCCTGCTCGAGGGCGGCATCTATCTCTATCCCGCCGACGCCGCGGCCGGAAGCGGAAAGCTGCGCGTGCTCTACGAGTGTCATCCCCTCGCCTTCGTGATCGAGCAGGCGGGCGGCCGGGCCTCGACCGGGACCGGCCGCGTGCTCGACGTGGTGCCGGCCACGCTCCACGAGCGCATGCCGCTCGCGATCGGCAGCCGCTCGGAGGTCGAGCTCTTCGATACGTACGCCGCGCGGGCATGAGGGCGATCCTGCTCGCGGTGCCCCTCGCGCTCGCCTTCGCGGCCGTTCCGCGTCCGACGCCGACCCCGGTCGCGCCCGACGGCGACGCCGACGAACGCCCCGGCCGGCCGGTTCGGTTCGTCGCGCCGGCATCCGAGATGCGCAAGCTCGCGGCGCTCTCCGGGGCCTGGGACTTCAAGGAGACCTGGCGCGAGCCCGCCCGCTACAAGCGCGGAGACTACGAGGGCTTCCCGGGAGCCGGCGGCTACGGAACCCTCACCGTCCGTCCGGGTCCGGGCGGCTTCTCGGTCCTGTTCGACTACGAAGCGCGCAATCCCATGGGGCACGTCACCGCGCTGGAGGTCCTGTCCTGGGATCCGTGGCGACGGCTCTTCGAGCTCGACGAGATCCACGGCGCCTTCCCGGGCGTACTTCACCTGACGGGCCGGTTCGAAAAGGGAGATCTCGTCTTTCGCGGCCAGGACTCGCGGACGGGAGAGGTCCGCGCGGTGAGGCTCGTGTGGAAAGGCCTGGGAGAAGACACGTGGAGAGCGAGTTGGAGCGCGGCCGGGGAGCACGGCCGAATGGAAGAGGTCGTGGCGATGGAGCTCCATCGGGCGCCGGCGCGGTGAGGCGCGTTCCCCTCCTCGCCGCCGCGTTCGTCCTCCTCGCGGCGCCGCTGGCGGCGCACGATTTCTGGATCGAGCCGACGACGTTCCGGCCCGCCGTCGGTTCCGTTCTCGGCGTGCGCCTCGTCGTGGGCCAGAGGTTTCGGGGCGACGTCCTCCCGCGCAACCCCGCCATGATCGCGAAGTTCGTCCTGGTTTCGGACGCGGGAGAGGTCCCGGTCGCCGGCCGGGCGGCCGACGATCCGGCCGGTTCGGTCCGCATCGAGCAGCCGGGGCTGGCTCTCATCGCGTACCGCAGCCTCGACAGTTCGGTCTCGCTCGAGGCGGCCAAGTTCGAGGACTACCTGAAGGACGAGGGCCTGGAGGCGGTCATCGCGGAGCGGGCCAGGCGCGGCGACAGCCAGAAGCCGTCGCGCGAGCTCTTCTCGCGCTCCGCCAAGTCGCTCGTCGCGGCCGGCGGCGTGGGGACGACGGGATTCGATCGGGTCCTCGGCATGACGCTCGAGCTCGTTCCGGAGAAGAATCCCTACGCGATGAAGGGCGGCGACGCGCTGCCCGTGCGGTTGCTCTACGAGGGCAAACCGCTGGCGGGCGCTCTGGTCGTCGCGCTGTCCTACGACGACCCGGACAAGAAAATTTCCGAGCGCTCGGACAAGAACGGCCGGGTCTCGCTGCGGCTGCCGCAGGAGGGCGTCTGGCTCGTCAAGGCGGTCCACATGGTCCCCGTCGCCGGCGATCCGAACGCCGACTGGCGGAGTGTCTGGGCGTCGCTGACCTTCGAGGTACCGGTCGCGGGGCCGCCGTCCAAGCCCGAGTGATGCGGCGGCTCCTCGTCGCCGCGGTTTTTCTCTTCGCCTCGGTGGTAGCCGCCTCCGCCCACGAACTCGGCACGATCCGGGTGACCGCGCGCTTCCAGAAGGGCGGCCGGTACGAGATCGACGCGGTCATCGACCGCCAGCATCTGCCCCCCGGCTTCGGTGCGTCCGGGACGATCGACCCTCGCCTCGGGCCGATCGGAAACCTGACGCCCGGGCTCGCCTCCGAGATTGGAGGCCTGGTTGCCGCATCGCTCAACGGGGTGCGCATCGCGTTCGACGGAAAGCCGGTCTCGCCGCCGGTCGCGCTCGTGCTGCCGGAGGGCGGCGCGTCGTCGGTCGCCCGGGCGCCCGAGCTGACGCTGCGCTTTTCGGGTGAGGTCCCCGCGGGCTCGGGCGCCTTCACGTGGTCGAACGCGGTGAGGCTCGGCACCTACATGCTGACCATCCGAACCGAGGGCGAGGAGCAGGCCGCGCGGCAGTGGGTCGAGGGGCCCGCCGAGAGCGTGCCGTTCGTCCTCAAGTCCGAGATCGTCCCGATGACCCGCGGACGGGTCGCGCGCACCTACCTCGTCCTCGGCTTCACGCACATCCTGCCGAAGGGAACCGATCACATCCTCTTCGTCCTCGGCATCTTCCTGCTCTCGATCCGGTTGAAGCCGATCCTCATGCAGGTCACGGCCTTCACCATCGCGCACACGATCACGCTGGCCCTGACCATTTACGGCTTCGTCGCGCTGTCGCCGCGGATCGTCGAGCCGCTCATCGCGCTGTCGATCGTCTACGTCGCCGTCGAGAACATCGTGACCCCGCGGCTGACGCCGTGGCGCGTCGCGCTCGTCTTCGGGTTCGGGCTCCTCCACGGCATGGGCTTTGCCGGCGTCCTGTCGCAGCTCGGCCTGCCGCGTTCGGAGTTTCTCCCGGCGTTGCTCTGCTTCAACGCCGGAGTCGAGCTCGGGCAGTTGACCGTCATCGCCGTCGCCTTCCTCCTGATCGGGCTGCCGTTTCGCAATCGGCCCTGGTACCGCCAGCGCATCGTCATCCCGGGTTCGCTCGCCATCGCCGCGATCGGCCTGTACTGGTTCGTGCAGCGGGTGGCCGGCGGCTGAAAAGGGAAGGGGGGCGTTGCCGCCCCCCTGGATGGATCGCGAGTCGAGACGCTCAGAAGGCGGACGTGTCGGCGAGGCTCCCGTTGGTTCCCTGCGGGTTTGTGTAGACCTTCTGAGCCTGGGTCTGGTTGTCCGTGACGGTCAGCGTGAACTGGACGTTCGTGAGCGAGCCGTAGAAGACCCAGAAGTGTCCGTTGATGGCGCGGCCGTCGAGGACCTTGACCGTCAGCTCGACGTTGTCGGGCGTGAAGAACGTGAAGCCCTGGGTGTTGGCGACGACGCCGACCGGCGTGCCGGTTCCGGTTGCGCCGGTCGCGTCGGTCCAGGTGACCGTCGCCGTAAAGCGGCCGTCCTGCAGCTGCGCCGAGTTGGCGTGGATGCGGTCGAACCCGGAGTGCGGGGACGCGAGCCATGGGAAGCCGGCGAGGTACGGCACGTCGGGACCGTCCACGCCGTCGCCCAGCGCGTTGTTGGGAGAGACGTTGAAGCCGTCGACGAGGACGCCCGCGACGACGCGCAGCGCGATGTCCACCGTGTCGTCCTGAACGCGCCGGCCGTTGGGATAGCCGGCGTTGTCCCCGGCGATGACGCCGAGCGGATTGATCGCGGCGAGGGCCGTCGGAGCGACCGCGACGTTCAGGCGGAGCTGGTCCGAGATGACCTCGTTGGGGCGCTGGGTGAGCCCGGAGAGCCCCTGGACGAGCGCGAGCAGGTCGTTGCGCGGGGTCGGAGGCACGCTGATTCCGAAGAGGGCATTGAGGATGCCGGCGAGCTCCGGGTTCAGGACGTAGGTGCCGAAGTTCGCGAGGTCGTCCTTGGGCTGGGTGGCGTTGAAGACGTCCTTCATGCCGAGCGGGATGATGACCTCGTTGATGAGCGGGTTGCCGAGGCGCGACACCTGCACCCACGCTCCCCCGATGAACCGCCAGGTCGAGGACCACATGCTCACGATGGCGTTCG
>DATMNJ010000323.1:0-2453 GCA_035569175.1 Thermoanaerobaculia bacterium
GCCGATCATCGTTCTCTTGGTTCTCTTGGGGGCGCGCCTTGCGGGCATTCTACCGTTCCGGTCGCCCCGCTATACTCCCGCCCCGGTGCCCAAGCGCGACGACATCAAGAGCATCCTCGTCATCGGGTCTGGACCCATCGTCATCGGCCAGGCGTGCGAGTTCGACTACTCCGGGACCCAGGCCATTCGCGCCTTGAAGCGCGAGGGGTACCGGGTCATCCTCGTCAATTCGAACCCGGCGACGATCATGACCGACCCGGAGCTGGCCGACGCGACGTACATCGAGCCGCTGACGCCCGACTTTCTCGAGCGGATCATCGAGAAGGAGCGGCCCGACGCGATCCTTCCGACGGTGGGCGGCCAGACGGCCATCAACCTCGCCCTCGCTCTGGCCGAGCGGGGCGTCCTCGAGAAGCGCAACGTGCTTCTGATCGGAGCCAACGAGCGCTCCATGCGGCTGGCCGAGGACCGCGACCTGTTCAAGAAGGCCATGCTCGAGATCGGCGCCGAGGTGCCGCAATCGGGGCGGGCCCGGTCCCTGGCGGAGGCCGAGGCCATCGGGAAGGAGATCGGCCTGCCCCTCGTGATCCGGCCGTCCTTCACCATGGGCGGCTCGGGCGGCGGCGTCGCCCGCACCCAGGCCGACTTCCGGCGGATCGTGAAGGGCGGACTGGCGGAGTCGCCCACCCACGAGGTCCTGATCGAAGAGTCGGTCGAGGGCTGGAAGGAGTTCGAACTCGAGGTCATGCGGGACACCGCCGACAACGTGATCATCGTGTGCTCGATCGAGAACTTCGACGCGATGGGCGTCCACACGGGCGACTCGATCACCGTCGCGCCGCAGATGACGCTCTCGGACCGCCAGTACCAGGCCATGCGCGACGAGGCCAAGGCCGTCATCCGCAAGGTCGGCGTGGACACGGGCGGGTCGAACATCCAGTTCGCGGTCGACCCGAAGACCGGCCGCCGCGTGGTGATCGAGATGAACCCCAGGGTCTCGCGCTCCTCGGCCCTGGCGTCGAAGGCGACCGGCTTTCCCATCGCGAAGATCGCGGCGCTGCTGGCGGTCGGCTACCATCTCGACGAGATCCCCAACGACATCACCAAGAAGACGCCGGCGTCCTTCGAGCCCTCCCTCGACTACGTGGTCGTGAAGATCCCGCGCTGGACCTTCGAGAAGTTTCCGCGGGCCGACACGCGCCTGACGATCCAGATGAAGTCGGTGGGCGAGGCGATGGCGATCGGCCGCACGTTCGCCGAGGCGCTGGGCAAGGCGGTCCGCTCCCTCGAGATCGGCCGCGACGGCCTGGATGACGGCGAGGGGCCGCTGCCCGGAGAGGAGCTGCTCGCGAAGCTCGAAGAGCCCACCGCCGAGCGGCTCTTTCACCTGAGGCGCGCCTTCGTGGCCGGCATGAGCGTCGAAGACGTGGCCGCCCACACGCGGATCGACCCCTGGTTTCTGGACGCCGTCCGCCGGATGGTCGAGGCCGAGGCGGCCTTCGCCGGCCGCGCCCTCGGCGACGTCCCGCGCGAGGAGCTGCGGGCCGCCAAGCGTCTCGGGCTGTCCGACCGGTCGCTGGCGCGCAAGCTCGGCGTCGGCGAGCACGAGGTCCGGACCCGGCGCCGGGAGCTCGGCATCCTGCCGGTCTACAAGACGATCGACACCTGCGCCGCGGAGTTCGAGGCCGCGACGCCGTATTTCTATTCGACCTACGAGGACGAGAACGAGTCGCAGCGCACGGACAGGCCCAAGGTTGCCATCCTCGGCGGCGGCCCCAACCGGATCGGCCAGGGGATCGAGTTCGACTATTGCTGCGTCCACGCCTGCTACGCGCTCTCGGAGGCGGGCTTCGAGACGATCATGATCAACTGCAATCCCGAGACGGTCTCGACCGACTACGACACGTCCGACCGCCTCTACTTTGAGCCGCTGACCTTCGAGGACGTGGCCGCGGTGCTCGACAACGAGAGGCCCGACGGCATCCTCGTCCAGTTCGGAGGCCAGACGCCGCTCAAGCTCGCCCGGGCGCTCGAAGCGGCCGGATATCCGATCTGGGGGACGTCTCCCGAGTCGATCGACCTCGCCGAGGACCGCGGCCGTTTCGGACGGCTGCTCGCCGACCTGCATCTGGCGGCTCCGCCGCACGCCGAGGCGCGCAACCTCGCCGAGGCGGTCGAGGCGGGGCGGCGCATCGGCTATCCGCTGGTCGTGCGGCCGTCCTACGTCCTCGGCGGCCGGGCGATGGCGGTCGTCTTCGACCAGGGGCTGCTGGCCTCCTACGTCGCGGCCGCCGTCGCGAGCTCGGGCGAGCACCCGGTGTTGATCGATCGCTTCCTCGACGACGCCGTCGAGCTCGACGTGGACGCGCTGTGCGACGGCACCGCGACCTGGATCGGCGGCGTCCAGCAGCACATCGAGCAAGCGGGCATTCACTCGGGCGACTCGTTCTCGG
>DATMNJ010000324.1:0-11663 GCA_035569175.1 Thermoanaerobaculia bacterium
ACTCGCAGCGCCACGCGGCCGCCGGGGCCTCAATCGCGGCGCTCGTGACGCCCGGGCGGACGACGGCGCGCCGGTTCGGCGACGAGGAGGGCTTCGAGGAGGTTCTCCGGCGCGAGTTCGGAGACTGTGACCTCGTCCTCATCGAAGGATACAAGTCCCTTCCCGTCCCGAAGATCGAGGTGATCCGCACGGGTATTTCGCGGCCCGACGTAGTCGAGCCCATCGCGCGGATCTCGGACGGTCCCTTCCAGGGCTCGGTGCCGACGCTGTCGTTCGGCGACTGGGACGCAATCGTCGCGACGGTGCTCCGGGCGGCCGGCCTCGACCGAGAGAACCGCGAATCGGGCAACGGCAGCCGGAAGACGGCGTGAGCCGTCCGGCCTTCGTCGTCTTCGATCTCGACGGCACCCTCATCGACGGCTACGCGGCGATCGGCGACGCCCTCGGCTTCGCCATGGAACGTCTCGGTGTCGCGGGGCTGTCGGCGCAACGGGTGCGCGGGATGGTGGGACACGGGCTCGAGAGCCTGCTCGAGGAAGCGGTGGGTCCCGAGCGCGCGGGCGAGGGCGTCCGGCTCTTTCGCGAGCGATACCCGGAGGTGGCCGTCGCGAAATCGCACCTGCTTCCCGGCGTCGCGCAGGTCCTCGCGGACCTCGACCGGACGGGACACCCGATGGCCGTCGCGTCGAACAAGCCGGCGCGGTTTTCGCGGATGATCCTCGCGGCAAAGGGCGTGGCCGAACGGTTCGAGGCCATCGGCGGGCCGGATGAAGGGACGCCGGCCAAGCCCGATCCGACGATGCTCGTCGGTTTGATGGCGCGGGTTGGCGCTCCGGCCGACGGGACGGTCGTCGTCGGCGACATGGAAGTCGACTTCGAGTTCGCACGCGCGGCCGGCTGCCGCGTGGTGTTGATCCCGAACGGTTCGCGCACCCGCGAGCAGCTCGCCGGACTCGCCCCGGAGGCGTTTCTCGACGCGATCACGGACCTGCCCGGTTTTCTCGCACGCGGCTGAAGGCGGCCCGTCTCCCGTCGGACGGGGAAGGTAGAATCGCGCTCCCCATGCATCCTTCTTTCGATCCGACCGGCGGCAAGCCCGGCCAAGTCCGCTTCTTTCTCCCCGGCCCCGTGTGGGTCCGCGACGGCGTGCGCCAGGCGATGGCACACGGGGCGATCGGGCACCGCGGCAAGGCCTTCGCCGAGCTCTATGCCAGGATTCCGCCGCGGCTCGCCCAGGTGTTCCGCACGAAGGGCTTCGTCTTCACGACGACGTCCGCCGCGACGGGTCTCTGGGAGGCGGCGCTGCTGAATCTCATGCCCGAGCGCGTCCTCGCGATCGCGTCGGGCGCGTTCTCGGAGCGCTGGGCCGCCTGCGCGCGCGACCTCGGGCTCGCGGTGGACGTCCTCGAGACGCCGTGGGGCGTTCCGGTCGATCCGGCCGAGGTGCGCCGCGCGCTCGGCAAGGCGAAGTACGACGCCGTCACGGTGGTCCACTCGGAGACCTCGACGGGCACGTTGAACGACCTCGCGGGCATCGCGCGCGTGGTGCGCGAGGCGTCGGACGCCTTCGTGCTGGCCGATGGCGTCACGTCGCTGTGCGGGTCGCCCGTCGAGTGCGACGCGTGGGGCCTCGACTTCGCCCTCACCGGGTCGCAGAAGGCGTTCGCCCTGCCTCCGGGTCTCGGCCTCGCGTTCGCGTCCGAGCGAGCGCGGGCGCGGGCGAAACTGCGCT
The DNA here is from genome assembly GCA_035569175.1 of Thermoanaerobaculia bacterium. Lineage (GTDB taxonomy): Bacteria > Acidobacteriota > Thermoanaerobaculia > UBA5066 > Gp7-AA6 > DAHUXD01. Next base: position 1,733 of record DATMNJ010000324.1, read on the forward strand.
CCCGCGCCCACTACCTGCGGCTCTCCGAGGCCGAGGCGTTCGCCGAGAAACACCAGACGCCCTACACGCCTTCGACGCCGCACCTTTTCGCGCTCGACACGCAGCTCGATCACATCCTCGCGGAGACGGTCGAGGGACGTTGGGCGCGGCACGAGGCGCTGCGCGCCCGCGTGGGAGCGTGGGCGGACGAACGGGGCCACTCCTACGCACCGCCGGAGGGAGCGCGGTCGTGGACCGTGTCGTGCCTGAAGCCGCGGCCGGGCGTTTCGGCGGAGGCGCTCGTGACGAAGGTCAAGGATCGGGGCTTCACGATCGGCGGAGGCTACGGCAAGTGGAAGGCGACCACGTTCCGGATCGGGCACATGGGGGACGTTGACCTGGCGTCCCTCGAGGCGCTGCTGGCCGCACTCGACGCGAGCGCGGACGAGGCGAGGGCGTGAGCCGCGTCGTCGTCGCGGAGAAGATCTCCCCGGCGGGCCTCGATCTGCTGCGCGAGGCTGGGCACGAGGTGGTGGATCTGGCGGGGGCGACGCGGGAGGTGTTGCTCGCGGCGCTCGCCGACGCCGACGCGCTCCTGGTGCGCAGCGCCACGAAGGTGGACGGGGCGCTCTTCGCGGCGGCGCCGAAGCTGACGGTCGTGGGCCGCGCCGGGGTCGGCGTGGACAACGTGGACGTGCCGGCCGCGTCGGCCCGGGGCGTGCTGGTCCTGAATTCCCCGACGGGCAACGTCGTGTCGGCGGTCGAGCACACTTTCGCCGTGCTCTTCGCGCTGCTGCGCCGCATCCCGGAGGCGGCCGCCTCGATGGCCGCGGGCAAGTGGGAGAAGTCGAAGTTCCTCGGCTCGGAGCTCGCCGGCAAGACCGTCGGCATCGTCGGCCTCGGGCAGGTCGGCTCCCGTGTGGCCGCGCGGGCGCGGGCATTCGAAGCGCGCGTGGTCGGCCACGACCCCTACCTGCCGGCGGAGAAGGCGCGCGAGATGGGCGTGCCACTGCTGCCCCTGGACGAGCTGCTCGGGCAGTCGGACGTCGTGACTCTCCACTCGACGGCGGTGGGCAAGGGCAGGCCCTTGCTCGGTGCGGCCGAGCTTGCGCGGATGAAGCGGGGGGCCGTCCTCGTCAACGTCGCCCGCGGCAGCCTGGTGGACCGGGAGGCCCTCCACGCCGCGCTCGTCGCCAAACACCTCGGGGGCGCGGCCCTCGACGTCTTCGATCCGGAACCGCCGGACCCGGCGGATCCGCTGCTCCGGCTCCCGAACGTCGTCGCGACGCCGCACCTCGGCGCCTCGACGGTGGAGGCGCAGGAGCGCGTTTCCATCCAGACGGTCGAGGCGCTGCTGGCGGCGCTCGCGGGCGCGGCTTACGTGCCTGCCGTCAACCTGCCGTTTCGGGGACCCAAGGACGAGGAGGGGGCGGCCGGGTGGATGCTCCTGGCCGAGCGGACGGCGCACTTCCTCTCGGTGCTGCTTGGCGGGCACCTGTCGCGGCTGGCCGTGGAGACCTGGGGCCTGCCCGAGGACATGCTGCGGCCGGTCGCCGTCGCCGCCGTCAAGGGCGCGCTCGAGAAGCACACGCCGGAAACGGTCAACTTCGTCAACGCGCTCTTCCTGGCGCAGGACCGCGGGCTCGCCGTCTCCGAGACGCGCCACGAGGATCCCGGCATGTATGCGCGCTCGCTGCGGATCTCGCTGTCCGGCGCCGGAGCAGCCAGGGCGAGCGCCGATGCCACGCTCTTCACCGGCCGCGACGCCCGCGTCGTCCAGGTGGACGGCCTGCCGCTCGAGTTCCGGCCGGAGGGGACCGTCGTGTTCGTGCGCAACCGCGACGTGCCCGGAGTCGTCGGCAGCGTTGGGACGATCCTCGGCGAGGCGCGTGTCAACATCGCGAACTTCTCCCTCGCCCGGGGCAGCGGCGAGCGCGCGGCAGCCGTCATCGCCGTGGACTCGGCCCCGCCCGAGGCGGTGCTCGACCGGCTGCGCGCGATTCCCGCCGTCGAAGAAGTCCGCGTGGTGAGCTGGTGACCCGCCTCCGCATCGCCGTCCTCTTCGGCGGCAAGTCCGTCGAGAGGGAGGTCTCGCGGATCTCGGCGCGCACGATCGCAGGAGCGCTCGACCCGGCACGGTACGAGGTGATCCCGATCGCCGTGACCGAGATCGGAAGGTTCCTTTCGCCCGGCGACTCCGCCGCGCTGCTCTCGGCGGGAACGGTGCCCGCGCGGTTTCGCGCCGCCGGGTCCGACGGGACTGCGCTCGCTCCGGCGGAGATCGCTCCCGGCCGAGTGGACGTGGTCTTTCCGATCATCCACGGAACGACCGGCGAAGACGGGACCTTGCAGGGCTTCCTCGAGACGCTCGGCGTGCCGTACGTGGGCGCTGGCGTCGCGGCCTCCGCCGTCGGGATGGACAAGGCGGTCTTCAAGGCGCTCCTGCGCGACGCCGGCATTCCGACCCCGCGCGCGGTCGCGCTCCTCGGGCCGGAGGACGCCGCGGGGGCCGCGGCGCTGCCGCTGCCGGTTTTCGTCAAACCGGCCAACGGCGGCTCGTCCGTCGGCGTGACGAAGGTCAAGCGGCGCCAGGACGTGGACGCGGCCGTTGCGCTCGCGTTCCGGTACGACGAGCGCGTTCTCGTCGAAGAGGGCATCGACGCCCGGGAGCTCGAGTGCGCCGTCCTCGGCAACCGGGAGCCCCGCGCCTCCGTCCCGGGCGAGGTCGTCCCCGGCCACGAGTTCTACGACTACGACGACAAGTACCGCGACGACACGGCGCGGCTCCTCATCCCCGCGGATGTTCCCCGCGCGGTGGCCGAGACGGCGCAGCGGCTGGCGGTCGAGGTGTTCCGCCTCTGCGGCGTCTCCGGCATGGCACGGGTCGACTTCTTTCTCGAGCGCGGCACCGACCGCGTCCTCGTCAACGAGATCAACACCCTTCCGGGTTTCACGGCGATCTCGATGTACCCCAAGCTCTGGGAAGCGAGCGGCGTTCCGCTGCCGCACCTGCTCGACGAGCTCGTTCGCCTCGCCCTCGAACGTCACCAGGCCCGGGCCCGGCTCCTCACGACGCCTCCGGCGGAGCTGTCGTAGTCCCGTCGTCCCTCGATCAGCCCCCGAACGCCTGGACGTTCTCGCGGACGAACGGCTCGAAGGCGCGGGGCGGCCGGCCGAGGACTTCTTCGACGTCCTGCGTGACGGCGGAGCCGTCGGTGCCCTCGCCGCGCTGGTACCAGGCGTAGAGATCGTTCAACGCGTCGGCCATCCACTCCGACAGGCCGGCGTTGGTCATCGTCTTGCGGGCGTCCTCGGGCGGGACGTCCACGAAGCGGACTTCGCGGCCGGCGATCGTCGCGATCTTGCGGGCAGCGTCGGCGAGCGACTGCGCCTCCGGGCCGGTCAGCGCGTACGTGCGTCCCTCGTGTCCCTCTTCGGTCAGCACGCGCGCCGCCACGGCGGCGATGTCGCGCACGTCGATGTCGGCGTGGCGCCCCTGCCCGGCCGCCGCGAAGATCGCGCCCTGAGCGCGGACCGTGTCGGCGAAGAGCAGGTAGTTCTGCATGAAGTAGCTGGGACGCAGGAACGTCCGGGCGATGCCGAGCTCCTCGATGCGCAGCTCCACCTCGCGGTGCAGCCGGCCGAAGATCGGCGGATCCGGCGCATCCGCTCCGAGGGCGGAGAGCTTGACGATGAGGGAAACGCCGGCCTTCTTCGCCTCCTCCGCGATGCGCGACTCGACGGCGACCTTGTCGGGGATGGTCGGCGTGAGGAGGAACAGGGCCCGGATCCCGGCCAGGGCGCCGCGCACCGCCCCGGGGTCGGTGAAGTCGCCGACCACCGCTTCGCCGCCGGCCGCGCGGACCGTCTCGGCCTTCCCGGAGCTGCGCACGAGGGCCCGAAACCGCGCACGCGAGCTCCCGAGCTCGCGGACGAGCTCGCGGCCGATCTGCCCCGTGGCGCCCGTGACGAGGATCATGCGCGGGCTTCGAGTGTAACGCCGCCCCGAGGTCTCAGGCGGACTCGTCGAGGTCTTCGTCCCCGGACTCGTCCGCCTCGAAGACGGTGAGCTCTTCCTTGGCCACGACCATGTCCCGGGGTTTCTTGGGGATGAGCTGGCTGTAGACCTCGGAGCCATGGACGAGCTCGGCGTCGCCGATCTCGGTCAGGTCGGCAAGGCCCAGGACGTCGAGCGTGACCTTCGTTCCGTCCTCGTCCTCGTACTCGTCGCTCGACCCGGATCCGAGCTCGAGGGCCCGCGAATGCGCGTCCTCGGCGTCCGTTGCCTCCACCAGCCGATAGAGCAGGTCGCCCAGACGTTCGTCGTCGAGAACGCCCTCCACGTGCGCGCCGCGCACCAGAACCGCCATGTACCAGCTCATCGGGGGGCCTCCTGCTCCGTCAGCGACGCACCCTTGCGCCGGGGGCATTCTATCGGGCTAAGCTTGCCGGCCGTGCCCGAGCTTCCCGACATCCTGGCGTATCTCACGGCCCTGACCCCGCGCGTCGCGGGAAAGCGGCTGGAGGCCGTGCGGCTGGGAAATCCGTTTCTCCTGCGCTCGATCGCTCCGCCGCTCTCCGAGGCCGCAGGCAAGACCGTCCTCGGCCTCGAGCGGATCGGCAAGCGAATCGTCTTCGAGCTCGAGGGCGGCCTCTTCCTCGTGCTGCACCTCATGGTCGCGGGCCGCCTGCACTGGAGGAAGCGCGGCGGCAAGGTCGGCGGCCGCGGCGCGATCGCGGCGTTCGACTTCGAGGACGGGTCGCTCGTGCTCTCGGAGGCCAGCACGAAAAAGCGGGCCTCGCTCCACCTCGCCCGCGGCCGCCCCGCGCTCGAGGAGTTCGACCGCGGCGGTCTCGAGGTTCTCGAGTCGGACCTGCCCCGCTTTCGCGAGGCCCTTGCTCGCGAAAGCCACACCTTGAAGCGCGCGCTGACCGACCCGCGCCTCTTCTCGGGAATCGGCAACGCCTATTCGGACGAGATCCTCCACCGCGCGAAGCTCTCTCCGGGCAAGCTCACGCGCCGCCTCTCGGACCAGGAAAGCGCCCGGCTTCACGCGGCGACGCGGGCCGTCCTCGGCGAGTGGAGCGACCGGCTCGGCGCCGAGGCGGCGCAGGCGTTCCCCGAGAAGGTGACCGCGTTCCGCGAGGGCATGGCCGTCCACGGCCGCTATGGCAAGCCCTGTCCCGTCTGCGGCACCCCGGTCCAGCGGATCGTCTATGCCGAGAACGAGGCGAACTACTGCCCGACCTGCCAGACCGGGGGCAAGCTGCTGGCCGACCGCGCCCTCTCGCAGCTTCTGCGCGGCGACTGGCCGAAGACGCTCGAGGAGCTCGAGGAGCGCAAGAAGGGATGAGAACGCTCGCCGTGGTCACGACGATCCTCCTCGCCTGCGCGGGGCCGGCGGCCGCGCGGGACGCGCCGCCGCTGCGGCGGACCGGCCTGTCCGCCTGGAAGGGGACCGCGGGTTACGGGTTCTCGGTCAAGCTGAGGATCGATGCCAGGCGGTCGGCGTCGATGTTGCCCCCGGAGACGACGCAGACGATCCTGCGCGCGCCGCCGCCCCCCGCGAGCGCGGCCGCGACCGGCACGGCTCCGGCTCCCTCGGCGACCACCCGCGCGCGCTCGACGATCAACCGCAGCGCGGCGGCCGTCTGTTCCAGGGAGACGACCAGCGAACCGGCGAGCAACCCCTGGGCCAGCGGCCACATCTCCGGAAGCAGGCCCCGCGCGCCGATTCCGTCCACGAAGCTCGGCACGTAGTCCACGGCGACGGGATGACCGGCCGCGAGGGACGCCGCCAGGGGAGCGGCCGTCTCGACCTCGCAGGCGAAGACCTTCGCGGATGGACTCAGCGCCCGGACGGCGGAAGCGATGCCGCAGGAGAGGCCGCCCCCGCCCCAGGGCACGAGGACCGCGTCGACATCGGGCAGGTCCTCGAGGATCTCGAGCCCGATCGTGCCGTTGCCCGCGATGACCGCGCGGTCGGCGACGGGGTGGATGAACAGACCCTCGATGCCGGGGTACTCGTGGTCCGCGAGCACCTGCCACCAGCGATCCAGCGGCACCTTCACGACGCGGCCGCCGAGGCGCTCGACCGCATCGAGCTTGGCGCGCGGCGCGTGGTCCGGGACGACGACGGTGCAGGGGATTCCGAGCCGCCGGGCGTTCCAGGCGACGCCCTGGGCCATGTTGCCGGCCGAAGCGGTGTAGACGCCGCGGGAGAGCGCCTCCGGCGGGGCGGTCGCCATCGCGTTTCCGGCGCCGCGGAGCTTGAAGGATCCGATCGGCTGGAGGCACTCGAGCTTGAGCCAGATCTCGGCGGCAACCTCGATGGGCAGGCGAATGAGGGGAGTCCGGATCGCCGAGCCGGCAATGCGGGGCAGCGCCGCCCGAATCTCGTCGAGCCCGATGGGGCCGATGGGCTCAGTCGGCCTCGTGGCGGCCTCCGCCCAACTCGAGGAACCTCCCGAAGCCCGAGCCGCGTGCCTTGCCGTGGATGTGCTGGGCCGCGGCGACGTCCTCGATCGCGAGCCCGACCGACTTGAAGAGGGTGAGCTCGGAAGGGCTCGTGCGCCCCGGGGCGGAGCCGATCACGACCTCGCCGAGCTCGGCGAGGATGTGCGCGTCGGTGACCGCGCCCTCCGAACGCGCGAGCAGAAAGTCGCCCGCCTCGGCGAGCGCCGCCTCTCTCCGGTCGACGAAGAGGCGCGCGCGCGACACGGCCGCCGCGTCGAGCTCCCGCGCCGACGCCACGCTCGAGCCTACGGCATTGACGTGCGCGCCGGGCGCGAGCCACTCGCCGCGCACGACGGGCTCTCGGGAGGAGGTCAGCGTGCAGACGATGTCGGCGCCCTCGACGGCCTCGCGTGCGGAGGCGCAGGGGGTGATCCCGACGCCGTGCCGCTTCGATTCGCGCTCGGCGAAGGACCGCGCGCGATCGGGGGTCTTGCTGGCGACGCGAACCCGGCGGATCTTGCGGACGAGCAGCAGCGCTTCGAGGTGCGTCCGCGCCTGGACGCCCGAGCCGACGAGGGCGAGATCTCCGGCGTCCTCCCGGGCGAGCAGCCGCGTCGCCAGGGCCGTGACGGCGGCCGTGCGCACGGCCGTCACCGACGTCGCGTCGATCACGGCCAGCAGGCGCCCGCGGCCGCCTTCGAACAGGAGGACCGCGCCCTGGTGCGAGTCGAGCTCCGTGCCCTCGTTGCGGGGGAAGAAGGAGACGGCCTTCAGCCCCAGGACGCCGAGACCCGTCAGCTGCGCGGGCATGACGCCGAGCGCGCCCGTCCGGTCGGGAAGCCACACGATCTGGCGTTGAGGCATGGTCGCCTCGCCGCGGGCGAGTGCCGCGAACGTCCGCGCCATGACCTCGATGCACTCCTTCATCGGCAGGAGCCGCGGCACTTCGGCCTGGTTGACGACGAGTGTTTCGATCACGAGTCCTCCGCGGGTCTTCTCGGGGCGGGCACGGGGCCGGGCGGGAAGGATATCGTTGTCCGGGCTCCCTATTGCCAGCGAAAAATCTTGAGGGCGATCGCGAAGGAGACCAGGCCCCAGGCGGCGATGACGGCCAGTTCCCCGGCGATCGCCGGGAGCGAGCGCCCCTCGAGCATGACCGCGCGCAGCGCATTGTTCAGGGCCGTCAGCGGCAGGGCCTGGATCAGCGGCTGGGCCACCTTCGGGAAGCGCTCGGAGGAGAAGAAAACGCCCGAGAGCAGCCACATGGGAACCATCACGAGATTCATCAGGCCGCTCGCGGCCTCGAGCGTCCGCGCCCGCGCCACGACGAGAAGACCGATTCCGGCAAAGCACAGGGCCCCGAGAATGGTGACGGCGCCGAGCAGGCCCAGGCCGCCGCGGATCGGGACCTGGAAGGCCACGACGCCGAAGGCGAGAATCAGGCCGACCTCGACGACGAGGAAGACGAAGCGCGACAGGATCTGGGCGAGCAGGTAGTCGGACTTTCGCATCGGGGTCGCCACCATGAGCTTGAGGGTCTTCTTGAGACGCGCGTTCACGATCGAAAAGCCGATGCCCCAGATTCCCGTTCCCATCAGGTTCAGGCCGAGGATTCCCGGGAGAAGGAAATCGATGTACCGCGAGCCCCTCTCGTGGACGAGCGTCTCGCTGGCCGGGGACGGATCGCGCCGGCCCCGGGCCCGCTGGATCGCGTCGTCGACCTCGAGGCGCGCGATCCGGGCATCCGGGCGCGTGCGGTCGAAGTGGTAGACGAGCGTGCCTTTCTCTTCGACGAGCAGCGCGATCTTGCCGGTTCGCAGCGCCTCGAGACCGTCGGCGAGGCTCGGATAGAGCGCCGGCTTCACGGTCCCCGGTTGCGCGAGGGCCCGGGACAGCTCCTCGGCCGGGGGGCCGGCCACGATGCCGACCGGAACCGGGTCGGGCGGCCGGTCGCGGAAGGCGAAACCGAGGACGACGGCCATGAGGATCGGGAAGGCGAAGACCCAGAAGAGCGCTTCGGGCTCCCGGATGAACTCGAGCAGGCGCGTCCGCGTCAGGGCGGCGAGGGGATGCTGGCGCTCACTCATCGCGCAGCTCCCGTCCGGTCAGACCGATGAAGACGTCTTCGAGGGTCGCGCGGTGCGTCGACAACGAGAGCAGTTTCGCTCCCGCTCCGTCGAGCGCCGCGAGCAGCGCCGGGACGGCCTGCGCGAGCGAAGCCGCCGCGAGCAGCCAGCGCCCGTCGCGCTGCCGGCGCTCGCCGGCGCCCGGAATCCTCGCGAGCAACGCGTCCTCGACCGGCGGCTCCGTCGAGAACTCGATGAAGTGGGGCGCCTTGAGGCCCGCGATCAGATCGGCGGGGGAGCCCTGGGCGATGATCCGCCCGTGGTCCACGACGGCGACCCGGTCGCAGAGGCGCTCGGCTTCCTCCATGTAGTGGGTCGTCAGCAGCACGCTGCGTCCTGCCTCCTTGTACGCCGCGATCCGTTCCCAGAGCTGCAGGCGGCTCTGCGGGTCGAGCCCCGTCGTCGGCTCGTCGAGGAAGAGCAGTTCGGGGTCGCCGGCGAGGGCGCAGGCCACCGCGAGGCGCTGGCGCTGTCCGCCCGAAAGCTTGCCGACACGGGCGTCGCGCTTTTCCTCGAGCGACAGGTCGGCCATGAGTTGCTCGGGGTCGCGGCCGCGCGAGTAAAAAGAGCGAAAGAGCCCGAGCGTCTCGGCGACGGTGAGCTTCTCGGTCAGGCGGCTCTCCTGCAACGAGATCCCGAGCCGCTCGCGCAGCTCCCGCTCCTGGCTGCCCCAGCGTCGGCCGAGGATGACGACCTCGCCGGCGTCGGGGGGCGTGAGGCCCTCGAGGATCTCGATCGTCGTGGTCTTGCCGGCGCCGTTTGGCCCGAGCAGGCCGAAGCACTCGCCGGCGCGCACCTCGAGGTCGAGCCCATCGACGGCTTTCACGTCGCCGTAATGCTTCTTGAGCCCGCGGCAGACGATGGCGGGAGTCATGGGGGCGGGATTCTATCGTCCAAGGGCGGCGCGAGGCACCTCGGTCGAGCGGCATGCCGAGCCGCGGAGCGCGGCAGGATTCCCTCCGGCGACGAGCCCGGGTCCGCGAGGGGACGTCACCGGTTCGCCGGCACGACGATGCCTTCGAATCCCGCCTGCTCGAGCACCGTGAGCGCGGCGTCGGCTTCCGAGCGCGACGAGAGAGGGCCGACCTTGACGCGCGTCAGGCCCTGGTAGGGCTCGAAGTAGACCGTGAACCCGGCGGCACGGACCCGCTCGGCGTGCCTGTCGGCCCGCGGCTTCTCGCCGAAGGAACCGACCTGCACGGCCCACACGCCCGTCGGCGAGACCGGCTCGACCTCGACGCCCGGCGCGACGACGACGATCCGCACGCGCGCCACGCCGGGCCCGATCATCTCGAGGTCGCCGGCCGCCGCGCGCGAGAGGTCGATGATGCGGCCCTGGACGAACGGCCCGCGGTCGTTGATGCGCACC
>DATMNJ010000325.1:0-14222 GCA_035569175.1 Thermoanaerobaculia bacterium
CGGCGGGAAATATGCGGTCTTCATCGAGGGCGCGAGCCATCTCTCGTTCACGGGCCTGGCCGCGGAGCCCGGCTCGGCGCCGCCGAAGTCCGGCAAGAAGACCTCGGCCGACGCCGAGGTCGCCATCTTCCGGGACCTGAAGATCGCGACGCTCGCGTTCTGGGAGGGGTACCTCAAGGACGACGCCAACTCGAAGGCCTTCCTCCAGACGGACGCGCTGATGACGGAGAGCGAGAATCGCGCGCAGCTGCTGCGCCGGTAGATCCCGCCTCAGTCGACGTAGTACTGGCGGGCGAACACGCGGCCTTTTCGGGCGGCGAGCTGGACCTCGATGGTGTGCGTTCCGCGCGGACCGCGCGGCTTGACGAACACGAGCACGTATCGACCCGAGATCGCGCGGCCCACCCGGTCCATGACGAGGTCCGGGAAGAGGTGGGTCTTCTCGTAGCGGCCCCCGGTCAGGTCCGCGATCTGCTGGATCGAGCCCTCGAGCGAGTGGGAGTCGGCGTCGGTCACATCGAGGCTGAAGATGTTGACGCGCGCCTTCGCCATGCGACCCATCGCGTCGCTCCAGGCCGACTGCTCGCTCGCGTTGGGGCCGTCGAGGCCCCCGACCGTTCCGAGCCCCCATCCGAAGAAGAGCAGGGACTTGCCGCCGGGGATCGGCTCGAGCGCCCGGGCGACGAGCTCGAGCGCGCGCTCCGGCGTGGCGCAGCGGCGGGACTCGTCGAGGTCGAGGCCGCGCGCGAGCGAGGGATGGCTGTCCGGATCGGGCGGCGAGGCATCACCCCGCCGGATCGCCGCGTGGATGGCGCGCTCGAGCTTCGCCCGGTCCGACGTGAAGTCCTGGCGCAGCTTCAGGTGCGTGTCGTACGAAACGACGGCGACCCGGTCGGTCGGCTGCAGGGTGGTCAGGAAGCGTTTCGCCTGGATGCCCATGCGCAGCAGACCCGTGAGGCGCGAGATCTCGTGGTCGGTCTGGAAGAAGATCACGATGACGCGGCCCGGAGGAATCTCGGGCGCGGCGCCGCCGTCGGCCGGCGTGAGCGCGGCAACGACGCGCGGGTCGATCTCGGGCGTTCCGACCGGCAGCCAGTCCACGGCCTCGAGCGCGACGGGCTTGCCGTCCACCGTCACGACGAAGTCGGAAGGGCCGAGAGACGGGATGGGCGTGCCATCCGGCTCCGACACGTGCGCGTCCACGATGACGCGCTCGACGACGGCCTGCTCCTCGACGGCGCCGCGGCGGTCGGCGGGCTCCTGTGCGGCGGCGGCCATCGCCCCGAGCCCGAGCAGGGCGAGCGACGCCGCGCGGGCGACGGCGCTCCCGCCGCGACCGCTCACGCGGACGGGCCCCACTCGGAGCGGATCACGGGCGGCCGCGCCAGGGTCTGCAAGACGACGCAGTACTGCTCGGTCTTCTCGCGCAGCGTCCGCAGCTGCTCGGCCGTGGCGTCCGGAGCGGACACGTCGAAGCGGACGCGAAGGCTCTCGAAGCCGACCGGGACGTCCCGCGAGACGCCGAGTGTGCCCCGCAGGTCGAGGTCCCCGTCCACGGCGACCTCGATCCGATCGGCCTGGATGCCCAGGGCCGTGGCGACGAGCTGGCAGGTGATCTGAGCGCAGGCGGCGAGGGCCCCGAGCAGCAAGTCGCCCGAACAGGCGGCCGTGCCCGGGCCGCCGGTTCCCGCATGCGCCTCGGCCGCGTACACCGCGCGCCCGATGTCCACCGAGCACGCCATCGGAGTGGCGGTCTGGTTCGCGCTCGCCCTCAGGGTGATCCGCGAGCTCGAAGGGTCGCTCCGGTAACGGTCCTTGAAAGGGCGCTGCACCGCTTTGAGGTCCATGGGCGAAGTCCTCCGGAGGCGTTCAGTCTGGCACAGGATGACCTGCGCGGGCGGCTCCGCGATGTTGCGTTCGGAGCTCCGGACCCGAGGGCCGCGTCGTCCGCCTACCGGGCGTCCTTGTAGATCCTGCCTTCCTTCATGACGAAGGACACGTTTTCGAGGACGCGGACGTCGGCGAGGGGATCGCCCTTGACGGCGATCAGGTCCGCCCACCTGCCGGGCTCGAGCGAGCCGGCGCCGTTGCCACGGCCGATGAGCTCGGAGGCGCTCACCGTCGCCGACCGGATCGCCTCCATCGGCGTCTGGCCGTATTTGACCTGCCAGGCGAACTGCCGCGCGTTCAAGCCGTGGGGATAGACGCTCGCGTCGGTGCCGAACGCGATCTTGACGCCGGCCTTGACGGCCTTGCGGAAGTTCTCGCGCTGGATCTCGTCCGCCTCGGGCTGCTTGGCCGCGAAGTCGGACGGGATCCCGGCGGCCTTGCCCTGTCGGATGTACTCGGCGTCGTAGATGTCGGCGACGAGGTACGTTCCGTGCTCCTTCATGAGCCGGATTCCCTCGTCGTCGATGTAGGTGCCGTGCTCGATGGAGGCGACGCCGGCCCGGATCGCGCTCTTGATGCCCTCGGTCGAGTGGGCGTGCGCGGCGACCTTGAGGCCCTTGTGCGCGGCTTCCTCGACGGCCGCGCGCATTTCGTCGTAGGAGTACTCGATGGCGTGGGGGTCGGAGCCGTGGGCCAGAAAGGCTCCGGTCGCGAGCAGCTTGATCAGGTCCACGCCGTGCTGGGCGATGTCGCGCACGCGCTGCCGCACCTGGTCCACGCCGTCGGCCACGCCGAACCGCAAGTCCCACGGAAGGCCGATGTCGGGCGCAAGGTCTCCCGACATCGTGCCGCCGCCGCCCGTGATCGTGAGGTAGGCCCCGGCGACGTACATGTGCGGGCCGGGGAAGTAGCCCTTCGCGATCCCGTCGCGCATGGCGACGTCGACGAAGGCGCGGTACGTGCCGACGTCGCGAACGGTCGTGAAGCCGGCTTCGAGCGTCGCTCGCGCGTTGGGAACGGACTCGAACGCGCGCTGGGCGGAGGACGTCCTGAGCTCCGTCAGGGGATCCGAATCGTCGACGTAGTCGCCGACGAGGTGCGTGTGGCAATCGATCAGGCCCGGCAGCACGGTCATCGACGAGAGGTCGATCACCTTCGCGCCCGCCGGGATCGCGACGCCGGGCCCGGCGGCCTTGACCCGGCCGTTCTCGATGACGACGACGGCGCCCGGCAGGACGATGCCGGCCTTCGGGTCGACGAGGCGTCCGGCCTTGACGGCGACGATGTCGGGCTCGGCGGCCGACGCCACGAGGGCGCAGCCGAGGAACAGGGCGGCCGGAGTCGTCAGCGTCATGGATCTTTCCTTCTCGACAGAATGCGCGTGATTCTACGGCCAGTCCGGTTAGAATTCCCGCGGCACGCCGCATGACATTGACGACCGGATCGCGTCTGGGACCCTTCGAGATCCTCGGGCCCATCGGGGCCGGAGGAATGGGCGAGGTCTACCGCGCCCGGGACACGCGCCTCGGACGCGAGGTCGCCGTCAAGGTCCTCTCGCCCGAGTTCGCGGCGGACGCGGAGCGGCGCGGCCGCTTCGAGCAGGAGGCGCGGTCCGCCTCGGCGCTCAATCACCCCAACATCATCACGATCCACGAGATCGGCTCCTCGGGTGCGACGGTCTACATCGCGATGGAGCTGGTCGACGGCAAGACCCTCCGCGAGATCCTCCTCGCCGGGCAGATTCCGACGCGGCGCATGCTCGATCTGTCTTACCAGATGGCCGACGGGCTGGCGAAGGCGCACGCGGCCGGCATCGTTCACCGCGACCTGAAGCCCGAGAACGTGATGGTCTCGAAGGACGGCGCGGTCAAGATCCTCGACTTCGGTCTCGCAAAACTCCAGAAGCACCAGCCGGAAGAGATGTCCAACCTGCCGACCGCCCAGGAGACCAAGGCCGGCACGGTCATGGGCACGGTCGGCTACATGTCGCCCGAGCAGGCGAGCGGCAAGCCCCTCGACTTCCGTTCGGACCAGTTCGCCCTGGGCTCGATCCTGTACGAGATGGCGACCGGCAAGCGCGCTTTCCAGCGCAGCACCCATGCCGAGACCCTGACGGCGATCATCCGCGAGGACATCGAGCCCGTCGTGCAGATCAACGCGAGCGTGCCGGCGCCGTTTCGCTGGGTCATCGAGCGGTGCCTGCAGAAGGATCCGGACGAGCGCTACGCCTCGACGCGCGACCTGGCCCGCGACATCCGCGGCGTGCGGGAGCACCTCTCGGAGGCCGTGACGGGCGTCTCCGGCGAGGTCTCGGGAGGCGCCGGCCCGGCGGCGCCGCGCCGGAAGTCGCCCCTCGGCTTCGTGGCCGCGGGGATCGCCGTTCTCGCGGCCCTCGGCGCCGGGATGCTGCTCCAGAAACGGCTCGTGAAGATGCTGCCGCCGTCGTACCAGCAGATCACGTTCGGCAGCGGTACGATCCGCGCCGCGCGCTTTGCGCCCGACGGCCAGACGATCGTTTACAGCGCCGCCTGGGACGGCTCGCCGCTCAGGCTCTTCCTGAAGCACCCGTCGAGCCCCGACTCGCTGCCGCTCGAGTTGCCGAGCGCCAACCTGCTCTCCATTTCGCCGTCGGGGGAGATGGCGATCGCGATCGACTGCCGGTCGAACCATCCGGGAGTCTGCGCCGGCACGCTCGCGAAGGCGGCCCTGACCGGCGGCTCGCCGCGCGACGTGGCCGACGGCGTCCAGGAGGCCGACTGGGCGCCCGACGGCACGACCCTCATGGTCGTGCGCGACATCGCGGGCAAGTCCCGGATCGAGTTCCCGATGGGAAAGATCCTCTACGAGACGTCCGGGCACGTCAGCTACGCACGCCTCTCGCCGAAGGCGGATCGGATCGCCTTCCTCGACCATCCGTTTCCGCTCGACGACGCGGGCACCGTGGCGGTCCTCGATCTCGCGGGCAAGAAGACGACGCTGACCGGCAAGTGGGCGAGCGAGGGCGGTCTCGCCTGGTCGGCGACTGGCGACGAGGTCTGGTTCACGGCCACCGAGGCGGGCGCCAACCGCTCCCTCTGGGCGGTTTCGCCCTCGGGAAAGCTGCGCGTCGTGACCCGCGTTCCCGGAGGCTTGAAGCTCCACGACGTGGCACGCAGCGGCCACGTCCTGCTGACGCGGGAGAGCCCGCGCGTCGGCATCCTCGGGATCCTGCAGGGCGACGAGCGTGAGCGCGAGATGTCCTTCCTCGACTACTCCTTCGCGGCGGACATCTCGCCCGACGCCCGCGTCCTTCTCTTCGACGAAGAGGGCGAGGCGGGAGGCGCCAACTACACGGTCTTCCTACGCAAGTCCGACCGCTCGCCCGTCGTGCGCCTCGGTGAAGGCAATGCCATGGCGATCTCGCCGGACGGGAAATGGGCGCTGTCGATGGCGCCGACGCCCAACTCGCCGTTCCGGCTCCTGCCGACGGGCACCGGGGAGCCCCGCTCTCTGACGATCGAGGGCGTCAGCCCGGAGCAGGCCGCGGCCTGGTTCCCGGACAGCCGGAGCATCGTCTTCGCCGGAAGCGAACCGGGGCACCAGCTCCGCCTTTACGTCCAGAGCATCGAGGGCGGCAAGCCGCGCGCGATCTCGACGGAGGGCATCGTCGCGGCCCTGCCCGGGTTCGCCGTCTCGCCGGACGGCAAGTTCGTCGCGGCGATCGGCGCCGACCACAAGGGCGTGATGTTCCCGGTCGAGGGCGGACAACCGCGCGCCATCGCCGGCATCGAGGAGGGCGAGGCGCCGCTGCGCTTCTCGCCGGACAGCCGCTTCCTTTACCTGTGGAAGCGCGGCGACGTCCCCGCGCGGATGATCCGGCTCGACGTGGAAACGGGCAAGCGCGAGGTCTGGAAGAACCTGATTCCCGCCGACCCCTCGGGCGTCGAGCGGATCTCCAACGTTCTCGTGACGCCGGACGGAAAGGGATACGCGTATTGCTTCACGCGCCTGCTGTCGGACCTCTTCGTCGTCGAAGGTTTGAAGTAAGCGGGGTCTGACCCCCTACAAATCAGCGGGGTCTGACCCCGAAGGGGTCTGACCCCAGGGCCCTGCCTCGGGGTGCGATGAAGTACAGTTTCCCCGGCAATGACCGACGGGGACCAGCCCTTCTCGCCCGCCTACCCGACGCTCGAGTCGTTGCGCGCGCTCGGCGAGATGTGGAATGCCTCGCCTCCCATGAAGCACTTCGGCGCGAGGCTCGAGTTCGAGCGCGTGGACCGCGTCCGCGCGGTCATCGATCCCGTGACGCTGGTCCACCGTGGCGGCCTCGGCACCGACGCCGTCAACGGCGTCGTGTTGGCCGGCCTCTTCGACCTCGTGATCGGAACGGTCGGCTGGCTGACGCGGCCGGACACGCGCTCGGCCACGGTGAATCTCGCGATGAGCTTCTTTCGGCCGACGCGGGGCGACCGGATCGTGGCCGAGGCGCGCCTGGTCCGCTCGGGGCTGAACCTCGTCTTCGTGGCCGCCGAGATCTTCGACGCCGAGAGCCGCGTCACGGCGCGCTGCGACGGCACCTGCGCCATCGCCCTCGGCCGCTCCGACAGCCACGAGATCTACGAGCGCATGCGAGGCGGGGGCGTCGCGCCCTGAAAGTCCCAGCGGGGTCTGACCCCCGAAGGGGGTCTGACCCCAGGGTCCCCTCCCTAATTAGCCCCCGATCAACTTCGTCGCCAGCCGCACCTGCGCCGCCGCCTTCTCGATCACGGCTCCCGTTTGCGTGGCCGCGGGGTTGACGTCGCTCCAGCGCTTCTGGTCGAGCGCCTCGCGCACGGCGGGCAGCGTCTTGACGGCATACCCCGTGTACGCGCCGGGAGCGTAGATGAAGTGCTTGTACCAGGGCCGGCCGGGCAGCCCCACATCCGCCGTGAGGCTCCTTTCGAAGCCCCGCAAAGCCGCGTTGAGCGCTGCGAGCTTTTCGGGAGCCGGCCTCGGGGCGCCCGGGAGAAACGCGGCGTCGAACGCGCGCGTGTACGCGGCGGCCGCGGCGGTCAGGGCGTCCGAGGCGTTCTGGAGCGCGGAGAGGTCGAAGTGGGGAACCGTCGCGTCGGGTTTGAGAGCGACATAGGGCTTGCGGGGATCGGCGATCGCCCAGGGCAGGTTCTCTTCGATCCGGCGGTTCTTCTCCTCGGCGTCCTTGCGCTGGAGGTCGGCGAGGTCCGCGACTTCCTTCACGTACTTTGCGATCGCTTCGGCCGCCGCGGCGAGGTCGAGGGGCAGGATGTCGGCATTGGCCAGGCGCAGCGTCATCGTTCCCCCGGTCTGGGCGAGGGTCCGCGCGTAGACGAAGTCCGTGTCTCCAAAGCGCGAATACCACGAGAAGTCGTCGTAGATCGAGTGATAGATCCCGCCGTCGTCCTCGCCGCCGAAGCCGAGGTTGAGCGAGGCGATGCCGAGGTGCTGCAGGAAGGGCGTGAAGTCGGACCCGGATCCGAGCGCCTCCAAGCGCAGGCCGGCGTGCTCGCGGGCCTCCTGGCGGTCCTCGGGCTTTTCCGAGTCGGCGATCTTCTTCAGGCGAGCCCGCGCGAGGACGCTGATCTTCTTCTCGGGGTCTTCGACCTCCGAGCCGGACCCGGTGACGACGGCCTCGAGCGATTGCGAGCCGCCCACGTTCAGGAACCCCCGGCCGTTGCCGTCCGTGTTGATGTAGGCGACGGCCTTGGCCGTGAGCTCGGCCGCGTGCGTCTCGACCCACTCGGTCGAGCCGAGCAGCCCCTCTTCCTCACCGTCCCACGCGCAGAAGACGATGGTCCGCTTGGGTCGCCAGCCCCTCTCGACGAGCGAGCCCAACGCGCGCGCCTCCTCGAGGAGGGCGACGAGACCGCTGATGGGATCCTCCGCGCCGTTGACCCAGGCGTCGTGATGATTGCCGCGGATCACCCACTCGTCGGGCCAGACCGAGCCTTCGATTTTCGCCACGACGTCGCGCGCGGGCACGAGCTTCCAGTCGAAGACGAGCTTCAGGTGCACCTTCGCGGGGCCCGGCCCGACGTGGTAGGTGATGGGCAGAGCGCCTCGCCAGGCCTGCGGGGCGACGGGGCCCTCGAGGGCGGCGAGCAGCGGTTTCGCGTCGGCCCACGAGATCGGAAGCACCGGGATTTTCGTGATCGTCTGCGCGTCCTTGCGGTCGAGACGCCTGGCATCGTGCGTCGCGCCGATGCCCGGGGTCAGCGGATCCCCCGCGTACGTCGGCATGTCGGCGACGCTGCCGCGCTGGACGCCCTGCTCGGGCCGGAAGGGGCCGGCCGGGTAGACCTCGCCCTGGAAGAAGCCGTCGTCGCGCGGGTCGGAATAGATGAGGCAGCCGAGGGCACCCTTTTCGCCGGCGATCTTGGGCTTGATCCCGCGCCAGCCCCCGCCGTAACGGGCGATGACGATCTTGCCCTTCACGTCGACGCCGAGGCGCTCGAGATGCTCGTAATCATCGGGCATGCCGTAGTTGACGTAGACGAGCGGCGCGGTCGCCTCGCCGTCGGCGGAGTAGGCGTTGAAGGTCGGCAATTGCTGGGCCGTCTGGCCGGAGGTCGGGTCGTCCTTGACGGGGGTCTCGGCGAGCGCGGCGCGGAACTTCACCGGCTCGACGAGCTCGAGGACGCGCTCCTTCGGCGTCGGGAACAGCACCTCGAAGGTCTCGATGTGCGCATCGAGTCCCCACTCCTGAAAGCGCGCCAGGATCCATTCGGCGTTCTTCGCGCCCTCGGGCGAGCCGAGATGGTGCGGGGCGGCCGCGAGGCGGCGCATCGTGTCGCGCGCGACGGCCGGATCCGGCAGGGCGCGAAACTCGCGCTCGACTTTTTGCTGCGCCGCGACGCCGTCCTCGAAGAAGCCGCGGGGCGCGGGCGGCGCGGCGGCCGGCGCCGCGGCGACGAAGGCGAGAACGGGAATGAGGCGGGCGAAAGCTTTCATGACGTCCTTTCGAGGGCGCGGCAAGCATAATTCCGTTGCCCGCCCGTGCGCCCGCGGTTACAATGAAAACGTTGAAAAGGGGACGGCCCCGGCGAATCCTGCGCCGATCCGTTCCCGGGACGCTTCGGAGGGCCGATTGGGATTCGACCTCGCTCCGAACGCAGTGACGCGGCGGCTGACCCGACGCGCCTTTTTTTTCTCTCCCCGGAGCCCCGCATGAGGCTCGTCTGGTCGCAGCCGTCCGGACGTGCGGATGACCGGCCGCGCTCGCTTCTGCTGGTCTCCGTGCTCTGCATCTTTCTGGGCGGCAGCGTCGTGGGAGCCGGAGGACGGGACCTGGCCGAAGCCCCGCGCGCCGTGCGCGCCGCCTTCGCGAGCCTGCTGACGACCGGCGCCGTGCTCTTCGTCGTCGCCGTCGCGCTTGCCGCCTTTCGCAAGGGAAAGAACCCGGGACCGGCGCGCCTGTCCCTCGCCCGTCCCCTCGAAGGCCACGCTGCGTCCGAATCGGAGCAGCATTTTGGACAGGAGGAACGACGGTGAAGCATGACGACAACGTTGTCCCTTTTGATCCCATGAGGCGGGGAGGCATGGCCCGCCGCGGCGCTCCGGACAAGAGCGAGCGGCCGGCGTTCGGGCCGATCGTGCTGGCCTGCCCGTCCTGCGCCTCCGAGTTGCGGCTGGAGGCGGACTGGGTCGAGGACGAGACCGAGCTTCTCTGCGGCCGCTGCGAGACCGAGATCTCGCTGGTGGAGGCGAAGCGGGGCGTTCGGTAGGCGCTTAGGGAGCGATCGGCTTCACGTAGATCCAGCGCCGCGGCATGCACACGTAGGCGTGGAAGCGCAGCAGGAGCGGAAAGCCGAGCTTGCCGTCGTCTCCCCAGGCGGGGTCGAATCCATCGTGTGCGATCGCGAGGGGCAGCTCGGGCAGCCGGATCGGGCCCCACGCGAGGCCGACGGCTGCGGGTCCTGCGAAGCCGATGCGGCCGGCGCTCGCCGCCGCGATGAGCAGGGCGGAATCGCCCGTGTCGCTGCCGAGCGTGAGGCGCAGGTCCTTCTTCCCGCGGTTGAGGGCGGCGACGGGGCGGTCGTCGTCGTCGTCGATGGCGATGCGGTAGAAACTCTCGGGCGGTGCGAACTTCGCGGCGTCGTGCAGGGCGAACCGTCCCGCGGCCGGATCGAACTCCACGGCGGCTTCGCGGAAGAAGCACCCGCCGGCGACCGCGTCGGCGCCCGGCATGCCCGCACCGGCGCGACGGACCCAGAGCGATGGCCAGGATACCCCCCCGATCTCGAGCGAGGCGCCGTCGGCGATCTGGCGCCCGTAGACGTCCGCCGTGAAGACGAGACCCAGCCGCGCGGCGAGCTCCGGGGAGACCGCGACCGGCCCGTCCTCGGCGGCGTCGACGGCGAGGCGGATCGGCTGTCCGGACAGCGACGCGGCCACGACGAGGGAGCCACCGCGGCGCTCGAACGCGATGGGCTGCGCCGTTTCCGGGAAGCGCGCGCGGCCGCCGCCCACGTAGGCTTCCGGCACGGGACCGGTCGGCAGGCCGACCCACCCGAACTCGCCCGCGACCGGGGCGGCGGGGTCGGAGACGTCGTGCCACGTGGTCGCCGACGAGAACTCCAACGCGAACCGGGGCGAGCGCGCCGAGAGGAGCCGGCCGTCGGCGCGGGAGAACGTCAGGGCGAGAGGGTTGCCGCCCTCCGGGGTCAGCACGAAACCGACCGTGGCGCCGTCGGCCGGGCCGGAGGTCAGCCAGGCCCGCTCGTGGTCGTCGAAGAGCCACGCGCGGCGCCAGAAGTAGGAACGCGTCCGCAACTCGCGCAGGACCTGGTCCGAGGCGACACGCGTCACCCCGTCCTGGTCGGTGAAGTAGGCTCGGCCCGACTCGATGCCGCGCACCGTGGTCAGTCCCGCGGACGAGATGGTCTCGCGATACCGTGCGGGCGCCCAAAGGATCTCGTCCCTGCCGGTGGCGCCGCCGGGTCCCGCCAGGCGGAGTCGGATCATCCCGCTTGCGGGCAAAGGTTTGACGCCTGAGGCCTTGCGGTACTTGTCGAGGACGCGCGCGGCGATGCGGGAGGGCGAGCCCTCCCCGCATCCGGACGTTCCGCAGAGCGTCGCGAGCGCGAGGCCGAGCGCGAGCCCGCGGTTCCTCCAGCGCTCGTGCATCCGCCGCGCGATCATACTCCCCGGAGAGCTCGCGAGAGATCGGGCCCGACGCTGAGAAACTCCGCGCCCAGTCGAAAATTTTTGTTGCGCGCCGGCGCGCGGAGGGGTCTAGAATACGGCCCCAGTTTGAACGCCCGCGAGGGCGATTCCAGATAGAAAAGGGGTAGGACATATGGCAACAGGTTCAAAGGCTCTTTCCAAGTCCCAGATCGCCGATCACCTCTCCAAGTCCACGGGCACCACGAAGCGGGTCGCGACGCAGTTCCTCGATGACCTTACGGCGCTCGCCTACAAGGAAGCGAAGAACAGCTTCACGATCCCGGGCGTCGGAAAGCTCGTCCTGGTCAACCGCAAGGCGCGCATGGGACGCAACCCGGCCACCGGCGAAGAGATCAAGATTCCCGCCAAGCGCGTCGTCAAGTTCCGCGTTTCGAAGAAGGCGAAGGACGCGATCCTCGGCGTGAAGAAGTAAGTCCCCCGTCGGGGCGATGGAAGGAGCGGTCCCGCAAGGGGCCGCTTTTTCTTTTGGAATCAGGAACGGTTCGCGGCCTCGAAGACCATCTTGACGGTGTTCTCCTCCTCGCGGCCGCGCTGCGCCTCGGCGCCGACGGAGGGCTTGACCCAGGCCGGGATCGTCGCGGCGATGCCGCCGCCCGCCTTCTTCGAGCGCGTGATCTTCGCCGTGAGCTCGACCGAGCGCAGCCGTTGCGGCAGCCCGGCGGCCGTCGCCGCGCGGGCGAGATCGCGCGCGGTGTTCATCGCGGCGTCCACGAACTCGCGCGCGCCGGGCACGAGCGGGGGCGCCGCGGCCCGCTTGCCGCCCGCGGCGGGGATTTCCAGGGTGAGCTCCTCCACGAACGACGTCTCCGTCGAGCGGGACGTTTCGGCGTCGAGAAGCAGCACCTCGATCTTGCCGCCCCCCTTCGTCTCCGTGCCGACGGCGAGCCGGAACTCGATGCGCTTCAGAACGAGGCCCGCTTCCGCGATCGCCGGATTCCTGCCGGCGGCGACGTCCGCGATCGAAGCGACGAAATCCGCGGGAGTGACGGGCTCGGGACCCGGCGATGCCTGGGGCGGGGACGAGGAGGCGCAGCCGCCGAGGGCAACGAGCGCGAGGAGCAGCGGCAAGGCGGCGGCCTTTTTCAGAAGCGTCATGGCAACTCCCTTCCGGCGATCCAGACGCGCCGCAGGCGGCGCACCCCGTCTGGTTCGCGAATGACCGCGTGCGATTTCCGGTCGCGGGCCAGGTGTACGGAATCCGGCGGCCCATCGGGTGCGTCGACGATGCGGCGTCCGCGCGCCAGGAACCGGACGAAGGCGCGCGCGTCGTCGGCGTCGTTCTCGCCGGAGGGATGCACACGCGACGCCCTGAGCCAGCCCGACGCGCCGAATCCGAGCGCGAAGGCATCGGAGATCTCGACCGCGGCTCCGTCCGCGGGGCCGTACTCCGCCCCGTGGAGGAACAGGTCTCTCCGGCGGCGACCGCGCAGGACACGCCGAGCGTCGGGCGGCTGCGGCGCGGCGCGCCGGGCCGCGAGGAACAGGAGCTCGCCGCCGCGCGCCGACGGAAGCCGTGCCTCGATCGCGCGGGTCAGCGCCGGGGACGGCGGCGCGCCGTCCGGCGGCTCGACGACGCTCGGGTCCTCGTCCGGCGCGAGGTCCGCGGGAACCTCGGGGCTGGCGAGCAGCCGCCGCCGGAAGAGGTCGACGACGAGCGCTCGCGCGAGGTCCGCATCGCCGAGGGCCGCCGCCTCCCGCACGACGCGCCGCGCGACCCGGCCGAAGAAGTCCGCGCCGACCGGCGCGGTCTCGGCGGCCGCGACGGCCAGGCGCGTGGTCTTTTCCGCGGCGAGGGCGAGGGCGGCGGCCCGGTCCTCGCCGGGCGTCGACCGGAACACCGCGACGAGAGCGTCCCAGCAGGCGCCCGTCATCACGCGGCAGAAGGAGTGCGCCTCGGCCGAGAGCGAGCGTGCCGGAGCGGAGTCGGGCAGCGTCTTCGGATCCTCGTAGCGGAAGGCGTTGACCGCGTCGCGCAGGGCGCCCGGCATCGCTCCGTCCGGCCCGTAGCCGTCGCGGACGGCTGCGCCGAGCTCCTCCGCCAGGCGCGATACGAGGTTGGAGCGGGACGGGTCGGCCTTCGTCGCCGCGATCGCCTCCGTCGCCAGCGCCGGCTCGGCGAGGGCGACGAAGATCGCCGCGAGGTCGCCGAAGGCTTCGTGGAAGGCGGCGACCTCGAAGTGCGGCGCGTCCCACAGGTCGGGACGGAGCGTGTCGAGCACGGCGTGGCCCTGTTCGTGCGTGGCGATGTCCGGGCTCTCGCCCGACTGGACGACGGCACCGGTCTTCGCGTCCACGTCGCGGAAGAAACGCAGGGCCTTGCGGTCGTAGAACGCGTTCAGGTCCGTGCCGGCCACGGGGACGGCGGGAAGCACGGGCCCGGGGATCCAGGCCGCGCCGGCGCCGGGGAGGCGGCGCGCCCACAGCCGCTTGCCGCGCTCGAGCGCGGAGGCCAGCTGCCAGTGGAGGAACTCGGGCGTATCGGGAGCATAGGCGCGCGGCTCCGGGGCCTTTCCCTCGACCCGGAATCCCCACGGCCCCGTCTCCGTGGCCTTCGGCGGGTCCTCTGCGACGAGGCGGTCGCCGCGGCCCGACGGGTCGTTCAGGAAGACGCGAATGCGTGCGCTCTCGGTTTCGTCCACGAAGTGGGACTCGGTTCTGGAGAAATTGTAGCAATGCGCTATCCTGTTTTGGTCATGCGAAAGATCTTCGCGGCGGTCTTTTTCCTCGTTCTCGCCCTCCCGCTCGCGGCTCAGGACAAGGAGAAGGCTCCGGAGAAGAAAACCGGCTGGCCGCTCTCGCTGGCCGACGGCCTGCCCAGGGAGCTGCCCGGGTACACCACGGCGCCGACCGACCCTCTCCCCGACACGGACCAGAACGAGCTGGGCGTCTTTACGCAGGTGGCCCGGTTCTTCCAGAAGATCGAGAGCCCGACCGTGACGCGGCAGTTCCAGCTCGTGGTGCAGGACTACGGTAAGGACGCGGCCCTGGAAGCGAACATCAGCAAGGCCATGAGCGAGGCCGGGACGCACCCGGGCGTCGAGACGCGGGACGTGATGCTCGCCGGCCTGAAGGCGTACGCCGTGACCGACCGGTCCAGCGGCAATCCGACGACGCTGGTCACGGTGATCGTCCTGCCGTCGCGCCTCGTGCTG
>DATMNJ010000326.1:0-9252 GCA_035569175.1 Thermoanaerobaculia bacterium
CCGCGATGCCGCCCTCGCGCTGAAGGCATGCGTCGCGCGCCTGGCCGCCGCGCCGACCGCGTCGTATTCGAGCTGGAAGCTGCGCAGCCTCGATCAACAGAGCGAGCTCTTCCCCTCGCCCTTCTTCCTCGACCTGCACCGCGAGAGCTCGGGGCGCAGGGATGCTGACTACAGCGCTCTGCTCGAGGCCCTGCCCGACGCCGCGGGATTCGCTCCCGGAGTCGGGTCCGCGCTCGACGCCACCGAGTGGTGGCTCTCGCGCCTGCGCGCGGCCGGTCCCTCCGCGGCGGCGGGCGCCGCGGCGGCCGTCGTAAGGTCCTTCTCGCCGCACCTCGTCGACGGCCACCGGGCCGAGATGGCGCGCGAGTCCGAGGAGTTCACGATCTGGGACGGATGGGTGAAGGCGGGCACGCCGGAGCTCGATCCGCGCATCTCCGGAACGCCGCAGTCGGCCTCGCGCCTCGAGACGCTGGCCCAGTGCCCGTTCCGGTATTTCTTGAAGCACGTCCTGCGCGTCGAGGCGCCCGAGGAAGTCGAACGGGACGCGACGCGGTGGCTCGACCCGATGAAGGCGGGCTCGCTGCTGCACGAGGTCTTCCGCCTCTTCTTCGAGAAGATCACGGCCGACGGCGAGAAACCGAGCGCCGGCCGCCACACCGGACTCCTCGAGGAGCTGGTGGAGGGAGAGATCCGGGCGTGGCGCGAAAAGATCCCACCCGCCAGCGAGCTCGCCTTCGAGGAGCGCCGCCAGGAAGTCTTCTTCGCGGCGCGGACGTTTTTGCGCCTCGAAGAGGAGCATTGCCGCGAGGTCCGTCCTCGCTTTTTCGAGGTCCCCTTCGGCCTCCCCAGGGCAACGTCGCGGGCGCCGATCGCCAGCTCCGATCCCGTCGCGATCCCGATCGGTGGCGGCGAGGCGCTGCTGTTGCGTGGATCGATCGACCGCGTGGACGAGGCGTCGGACGGCACCTTCCACGTCTGGGACTACAAGACCGGCAGCGCCTTTCGCTACCGCGCCGAGCGCGGCATCCACGGCGGCCGCCAGATCCAGCACGCGCTCTACGCCATGGCGCTCGAGGGCCTGCTCGCCCGCGCGGGCGCTCCCGCCGAGGTCTCCCTCTCCGGCTACTTTTTCCCCGGCCGCAAGGGCGAGGGCCAGCGGCTCGCGATCGCCCTCGACCCCGCTTCGACGCGCGACGTGACGCGGCGCCTGCTCGACCTGCTCCGCTCCGGCGCCTTTCCGCACGCCGTAGACAAGGAGGACTGCAAGTTCTGCGACTACGAGTCCGTCTGCGGCGGCGCGCGCCTGTCGGCGCGCCGCGCGAAGGTCAAGCTCGCGAAGACCGATCTGCCGGCGCTGCGCGGTTTCCGGGAGATCCATGAAGGCGAGTGAGCCGAGCCGGCCGCTGGCCGATCGGGCCGCGCGTGACGCAATCGCCGGCGACCTCGACGCGACGATCCTGGTCGAAGCGGCGGCGGGCACGGGCAAGACGGAAAGCCTCGTCGCGCGAATGGTCGCCCTCGTCCGCACCGGCCGAGCGACCATCGACCGCCTCTGCGCCGTCACGTTCACGATCAAGGCCGCGGCCGAACTCTCGCAACGCTTCCAGACGCGCCTCGAGCAGGCCGCGAGGGGGGCCGCCTGGGAGGAGCGGCCGCGCCTGGAAGCCGCCCTGGACCGCCTCGATGCGGCCTTCGTCGGCACGATCCACGCCTTCTGCGCGCGCCTGCTGCGGGAACGCCCGGTGGAAGCCGGCGTCGACCCCGGCTTCTCCGAGATGGACCAGCCCGAGGACGCCGTCGCGCGCGACGAGGCGTGGGACCGCTACACCGAGCGCCTCTTTTCGGAGGACAGCCCCTTTCTGCCGCGCCTCTCCGCCCTCGGTGTGAAGCTCGACGAGCTGCGCCAGACCTTCGACGCTCTCTCGGAGAACGAGGACGTCCCGCCCGCAATCGAGGACGAGCCCCCGCCGCCGGATTTCTCCGCGACGCGGGGCGCCGTCGCGACGTTTCTCGACCGCGCCGCCGCCGAGCTTCCGGCCGAAGCGCCCGCGGACGGCTGGACCGAATACCAGAGCGCCGTGCGCCGCGCTTTGCGCCTTCATGCCCTGCTCGACGAGGTGTCGCCGGCCGGATTCATCCGGGTCGTCGAAGTCCTCGAGCGCGCGGAAGGTCAGGCCAAGGACGCGGGCCGGCTGCGCGGCGACTTCGAGGCGCTGGTCCGCGATCACCTGGGCCCGGCCCTCGTCGCGTGGCGCGAATACCTGCACCCCATCCTGATGTCCATCGTCGCGCCGGCCGTGCGCGACTACGCCGCGTGGCGCCGCCGCAACGGGCGCCTGAACTTCCAGGACCTGCTGCTCTACGCGCGCGACCTCTTGCGCGAGCACCCCGACGTCCGGCGCGCCTTTCAGGCGCGCTTCCTGCCGATCCTCGTGGACGAGTTCCAGGACACCGACCCGATCCAGGCCGAGATTCTGCTCTACCTGACCGGCACGGACACCGCGGGCCTCGACTGGCGGGCCCTCACGCCGCTGCCGGGATCGCTCTTCGTGGTCGGCGATCCGAAGCAATCCATCTACCGCTTCCGCCGGGCCGACGTCGAGACCTATGCCCTCGTGCGCGAGCGCATCGCGTCGAGCGGACGGATCCTCGCTCTGACGACCAATTTCCGCGCGACCGGACGGCTCTGCGACTGGGTGAACCGCGTCTTCCGCGCCGAGTTTCCGCCGCAAGCGACGCGCGAACAGGCAGCCTTCGCGGCCTTCGAGCCGTACCGCGATCCGGGCGGCCCTCCGGTGTACCGGCTCGAGACGCGAACCACGACCTCCGCCTCCGATCCCGTCATCGAGCAGGACTCCCGGCGCATCGCCCGGGCGATCGAGGCGGACGTCCGAGGCGGAGCCCGGCGGCCGGCCGATTTCCTCGTTCTTTTCCGCACACGCCGGCACATGGCCGCCTACGCGCGCGAGCTCGAAGCGCTCGGGCTGCCCTATGAGCTCGCGGGCGGGGGTGCCTTTCAGGACTCGGAGGAGCTCGCGGCTCTGCTCACGGTGCTCGCCGCGATCTCCGACCCCGACGATCCCGTGCCGCTCGTCGCGACGCTGCGGGGCCCCCTCTTCGGAGTTGACGACGAGGCGCTGTACCGGCATCACGCCGTGGGGGGCCGCTTTGCGTTTCGCGGCGCGCTGCCCGAAAACGCGGATCCGCGCCTCGCTCGCGCCTTCGCGCTGCTGACCGAGGGCGAGGCGCTGGCCGACCGGCTGCCGCCGGGCGCCGCGATCTCGCGGATCTGCGAGAGCCTCGGCTGGATCGCGGCCGGCGCCGCCCGGGAGCTCGGCGACAGCCGCGCGGGCAACCTTCTGAAGGCGCTCGCCGCCGCCCGTACCCTGTCCGGCGAAGGGCTCGACTTCAAGGCCGTCGTGCGCGAGCTGACGGGGATGGCGGAGGCCGGTTACATCGAGGAGATGAGCGTCGAGCCCGGGCGGCGCGACGCCGTTCGCCTGCTGACCGTGCACGGCGCGAAAGGGCTGGAGGCCCCTGTCGTCTTCCTCGCCGACCCGCGCGCCGACAAGCCGAAAGCGCCGAAGTCCTGGATCGACCGTTCGGGCGAATCGGCCCGCGGCTACTGGCGCATCGTCCGCGAGACCGAGGAGTTTCGCGTCATCGAGATCGCGCGCCCGGCCGGCTGGGACGCGATGGCCGAAATCGAAGCGCGTTTCGAGGAAGCCGAGAGGAAGCGCACCCTCTACGTCGCCGCGACGCGTGCCCGGGAGATGCTGGTCGTCAGCACCTGGCGACAGGGAAAGGGCAAGCCCAAGGGAGCCTGGAGCGCGCTCGATGCGTACATCACGGAAGACCTGCCCGAGCCCGCCCCGCCGCCCGCGGCCGAGCCCGCGCCGCCCCTGCGCGACCTGCCCGCCGAGCTCGCCGCATTCCAGGCCCGGCGCGCCGCGCGCCAGCAGGTTTCGGAGCGCCCGACCGCGGCCGTCTCCTCGGTCACCGCCGTCGCGCACGCGGGGCCCGCGCCCGACTGGGAACGCACGGGCCGCGGCATGTCGTGGGGCCGCGTCGTCCACCGGCTCCTCGAAGCCCTCATGCGCGACGGGGGAATCGACGTTGGCGCCTATGCGGCAAATCTCCTCGCCGAGGAGGACCGGCCGCCCGGCGACGTGGAAGAGCTCGTGCGCACCGTCGACGGCGTGCGGTCGTCGGATCTCTGGAAACGCGCCGCCGGCGCCCGGCGCCGCCTCGTTGAAGTGCCGTTCGCCCTGCTGGTTCCGCGCGGGGAGCTCGGCCTCCCCGAGGGGGGGCCGGCGGAAACGCTCCTCCAGGGCGCCATCGATCTCGTCTTCGAAGACGCCGACGGCTGGGTCCTCGTCGACTACAAGTCCGACACGGTGGGCGCCAATCTCGACAGCCTCGTCGCGTACTACACGCCGCAGGTCGCGGCGTATCGGCGCTACTGGGAGCGCCTGACCGGCCGCGCTGCACGAGCCGGTCTCTTCTTCGTCCAGGGCGGGCGCGAAGTCTGGCTGCCGGAGTCCTGATGGCCGGCCGCCTGTAAGATCGCCGGCCATGAAGGTCCCCTTCGGCCGAGAGACGCCCGTCACGCCGACTTCATGAACACCGTGAGAGGCTGAAGCCATGGATGCCACTTCCTACGACCTCGTCGTCGTCGGCACGGGCCCGGCCGGCCAGAAGGGCGCGATCGCCGCGGCCAAGCTCGGCAAGAAAGTCGCGGTGATCGATCGCAAGGAAACGGTGGGCGGCGTCTGCCTCCACACGGGCACGATCCCGTCCAAGACCCTGCGCGAGGCGATCCTCTACCTCTCGGGTTTCCGCGAGCGGACCTTCTACGGCCGCGACTACTCGGTGTCGAAGGACATCACGGTCGCCGAGCTCGCGTTCCGGGTCCAGAAGGTCCTCGGACGCGAGTTGGAGATCATCCGCGCGCAATTGAACCGCAACCGCGTGGCGACGCTGACGGGGACGGCGCGGTTTCTCGATGCCAACACGCTGGAAATCACGTCCGCCGAAGGGACGATGCGGGTCCATGCCGAGCACGTTCTCCTCGCCTGCGGCACCCGGCCCGCTCACAGCGCGACCGTGCCGCTCGACGGGAAGCGCATCATCGATTCGGACCAGCTCCTGCTCGGAGACACGCTGCCTCGCGACCTGATCGTCGTCGGCGCCGGGATCATCGGCCTCGAGTACGCTTCGATGTTCTCGGCCCTCAACATCAAGGTCACCGTCATCGAACAGCGCCCGACGGTCCTCGACTTCGTGGACCGCGAGATGATCGACTCGCTTCTGTACTTCATGCGGCAGCGCGGCGCCGCGTTTCGCCTCGGCGAGAAAGTCCTGTCGGTTGCGTACGACGACAGGAACCGGGTCGTGGCGATGCTCGAAAGCGGCAAGGAAGTCCACGGAGACGCGCTGCTCTACGCGGTCGGGCGCCAAACCAACGCCGACCTCTTGAACCTCGAGGCCGCCGGCCTCACGGCGGACGCGCGCGGCCGGATCGCCGTCAACGGCTTCTACCAGACGGGCGTGCCGCACATCTACGCCGCGGGCGACGTGATCGGATTTCCCGCCCTGGCGTCGACCGCGATGGACCAGGGGCGCCTGGCGAGCTGCCACATGTTCGGCACGTACTGCGAGAGCCGCCCCGAGGCGATCCCCTACGGCATCTACACCATCCCGGAGATCTCGATGGTGGGCAAGACCGAGCAGGAGCTGACCGAGGCGAAGGTTCCCTACGAGATCGGCGTCTCCAAGTTCGAGGAGCTCGCCAAGGGACAGATGCTCGGCGTGGACACGGGGCTGCTCAAGATCCTCTTCGACCGCAAGACACACAAGCTCCTCGGCGTCCACATCTTTGGCGAGCAGGCGACCGAGATCATCCACATCGGCCAGGCCGTTCTCGCTTTCGGCGGCACCATCGACTACTTCCGCGACACGGTCTTCAACTACCCGACGATGGCCGAGGCCTACAAGGTGGCCGGCCTGGACGGGCTGAACCGGCTCTAAGAGGGAGCCCGATCCGAGCCGCGCCTTCAGTTCGCGGCGCGCTCGTGACGGTCAGAACGATCGATTGAGATAGAGATATGCGGAGCTGTTCTTGCTGCCCGACCGCCCATATCCGATGAAGAACGGGCCGATCAGGGTGTCGGCGACCAGGTAGACGCTGCCGGCCGTCTTCATGCCGCTCCAGGAAACGGGAGCCTGATACGCCCACGTGTTGCCGCCCTCGAGCGAGACGCCGGCCGAGACGTTCTTGATGATCGCGCCTTGCGCGCCGGTCAGCCGGTAATAGAGCAGGAGCGCCGCGAGCGCGTAGGTATTTCCCGTGAGCTGCCCGATCGGACGGCCCGAAAGCCGGAACAATCCCCCCAGGCGGTACTCGTCGTAGAAGGGAATGTTCGTGCCCAGTCCCGTTCCGCCCTCGACCTTCATCAGCCCGGTCCAGCGGCCGATCGTCTTCACGCCCGTTCCGACGGCGAAGAGCTGGTCGTAGGAGGACGTCGCGCCCAGACCCGTACGGTTTCCGATGTAGTCCGCCCTGGCGAAGTACCCCGAGTGCGGCAGGTTGACGTTGTCGAGCTGGTCGACCTCCATGCGCGCGGTCAGCCCGCCCTCGTCCCAGTCGAGGTTCGGGAACTCCGGATCGCCGACTTTGCGCTCGCCCTTGCCGAACCCGCGCGCGTAGCCCACCCGCAGCTCGCCCCAGGTGCCGAAGTCGTACCCGAGATCCATGCCGAGGGCGGTCCGCGAAACCTCGTAGGTGCCGAGCGCCACCTCGTCGGCGAACACCTCTCGCGACTCCTGCTGCCAGGCCGCGTAGGGCGACAGGAACAGGTGGCTCCGGTAGGTCAGCGGCTGGAAGAACCGGGTCCGCAGATCCATCGGGCTGCCGACGGAGAGCGTCGTCTTCCACTCGCCGCCGAGCGCGTTCATCTCGGTCGCGTCCAACAGGCCCGTCACGTCGAACTGCGTCGTGTCCTGGAAATCCGTGCCCAGGAAGATGCCGACCTTGAGGTACGTCGGGCCCCAGGACTTCGGCGTCGCGGTGATTTTGAGGATGCGCCTGTTCCCATCCTCGACGATCGAGTAGCTGACGATCTCGAACGCCCCGAGCGCATAGAGGCGCTTGAGGTCCTGCCCGAGGATCTTCGTATCGAGAGGACCGGGTTTCGAGTGCACCTGGTATTCGAGCCGCCGCTGGTCGATTCCCGGCACGGGTTCGACGACGATCTCATCGATGTTCGGCAGCGGAGGCAGCGTCGCGTCGTGGTGGGTCTTCCACGGACCGTAGACGCTCTCCGGAGCGGACCACTCCGCGAGCCTGCCCTTGTCCTTCTCGGCGGCCTGGTAGCCGAGTGGAATCATCTTCAGGCCCTTCACGAAGTCCGCCGAGGTGTATCCATCGAGGTCCGGCGTGATGACGATCGTCGCGAGCTTGGCCGAGGCCATGGTGTTCTGCTGGAGCGGCAGGTCGATGAGTCGCCCGATCATGCCGCCGACGTTGGTCGGCTTGGCGGCGGTCTCGGCCCCGGACGAGCCCACGTTGACGGCGATGACGATGTCCGCGCCCATGGCCTTCACGGTCTGCACCGGCAGGTTCTCGGACTCGCCGCCGTCGATCAGCATGTGGCCGTCGATTTCGACCGGCGTGAAGATGGCCGGGATGGCCATGCTCGCGCGGATCACGCGCGCCAGGTTGCCCTTCGACATGACGTAGGGCTGGCCCGTCTGGATGTCGGTGGCCACCGCGCGGAAGGGAATGCGGAGCTGGTCGAAGCTCGCGACCGACGAGCACGGCAGCGTCGCGCTTTCGAGCACGAACCCGAGCTTGCTGCCGGCGATGAGGCCGGGAGGCAGGAGGAGCCCGCCCTTTTTCAGGTTGACTCCGAACTCGAAGGGGATGAGGTGGTCGAAGTCGTCTTCCTTCTGCCGGAAGGACTGGTCCGGGCGCGCCGGCGCGTCCCGGAAGAGGGTGTCCCAGGGGATCGTGGCGATCAGCTTCTCCATCTGGTCCGGGGTGTAGCCGCAAGCATAGAGGCCGCCGATGACCGAGCCCATGCTCGTTCCCGCGACGTAGTCGATCGGGATGTGGAGCTGTTCGAGCATCCGGATGACGCCGATGTGCGCCGTGCCCCGCGCGCCTCCGCCGCCGAGAGCCAGGCCGATCTTCGGCCGCCTCGCCGGCTGGTCGGGCACGCCCTGCGCCGGTGGCTCGGGGGACGCCGCCAGCACCGGCGGCGCGAGGGGAAGACAACACAGTCCCATCGCCAGGAGGGAGCAAAACCCGCGAAATTGCATGGATGCAGCCTATCGGAATCGGCGCCCGGCGGTCGAGCCCGTGACGGTTCTTGGGTCGATCGGCGACAATGGACGCAATGAGCGAGAGCGTCGCCGCACCGGTTCGGACGGCCCGGCCGTCGCGAGCGCCGGGCGTCTCGCCGAAGAAACCGATCGGCGGCGACCGCGGGCTGATCCTGCTCGGCGCCCTCGCCGCCTACGTCGCCGCCTACTGCGCCTGGTCCCTGACGTCGCGCCTTCCCGCGGCGGCGCGCTCGTTCCGCAGCGATCTCGCCTTCCTGCCGGTCGGGCTGACGGTGGTTCTCCTGGCCGTTCGCGCCGCGCGCGCCCCGGAGCTCGACCGCGCCACGCGACGGGCCTGGCGGCTCCTCTCGGCGGCGCTGCTCTTCTTCTGGCTGGGCGACCTGCTGTGGTTCGCCTCGTCGTGGATCTGGCCCGACCCGCGCAACAGCACCAGCAGCTTCGGCTACGTGGCCGGGCAGACGGCCTACGTCGCCTACTACCTGCCGCTGCTGCTCGGCCTCCTGTCGTTCCCGCGCTTTCTGCGCACGCGCACCGAGGCGCTCCAGTTCTGGCTCGATGTCCTCACGGTCTTTCTCGGCGGCCTCATGCTGCTCTGGTCGGTGCTCATCGCCCCCCTCGCAACCCTGGACACGAGCAGCCCGTCGGCCGTGGCCCTCTCGATCGCCTACCCGATGGGGGACCTCGTCCTGCTCTTCGGCATGGCCGTCGTCGCCGTGCGCCGGCGGGAGGACGCCGCGCGGTTCGTGCTGCTGCCCCTGACCATCGCGCTGACGGCAACACTGCTCAACGACTCGATCTTTTCGGTCCTTTCCCTCTCCGGCCTGTACGAGAGCGGCACGACGGTGGACATGATCTCGATGATCGCGTGGCTGCTCTTCGGCGCGAGCGCAGCCGCCCAGTGGCGCG
>DATMNJ010000327.1:0-2373 GCA_035569175.1 Thermoanaerobaculia bacterium
CTCGCCGCCGCCCTGGTCGGCGCCTGCGCTCTCGCGGTGGGAACGTTCTGGCTCGTCCGCCCGTCCGCCCCGCCGAGCGCCCTGGCCCGCATTCGCTCGGTCGCCGTCCTTCCTTTCCGTCCCATCGTGATGCCCGCGGACGACGAGTTCCTGGGACTGGCCCTGGCCGATTCGGTGATCACGCGGCTGTCCCGCGTCCCACGCCTCGAGGTCCGCCCGACGGGCGCCATCCGCGGCCTGGGCGCCCGGCCGCCGGAGCCGGTCGCGGCGGGCAGGGCCCTTCGGGTGGATGCCGTCCTCGACGGCCAGATCCAGGAAATGGGCGGCCGTGTCCGCGTGACGCTGCAGCTGGTGGGCGTGGGCAATGGAACGCCGCTCTGGTCAGAGCGGTTCGACGCGTCCCGCGCGAACCTCTTCGAGCTCGAAGACGCGCTCGCGGAGGGCGTGGCGCGCGAGCTCGCGGCCGGCCGCGAGAGTCTGCCTCGCGCCGCGCCGCGCCGGCATCCTTCGCCCGCGGCCTACGAGGCGTACCTGCGTGGACGGTACGACTGGAACAAGCGGACCGACCCGGCGAACCGCGAGAGCCAGGACTTCTTTCGGCGGGCGATCGAAATCGACCCTTCCTTCGCCCCGGCCTGGGCGGGCCTGGCCGACGCCCACAGCCTCGTGGGCCAGGCGGACGAAGCGAAGGCGGCCGCGCAGAGGGCCATCGAGCTCGATCCGGATCTGGCCGAGGCCCACGCGGCCCTCGGCAACGGCTCGCTCTTCCACGACTTCGATCTCGCCGCCGCCGAGCTCCACTTCCAGCGCGCCATCGCGCTCAACCCGTCCTACGCGACGGCGCACCAGTGGTCTGCGTACGGTCTCGCCGCGGCCGGCCGGTTCGACGAGGCGGTCGACCGGATCCTCAAGGCCCGCGCTCTCGACCCGCTCTCGCTGTCGATCGCGACCGACGTCGGGGACATCCTCTATTACGCCGGCCGCTACGCCGAGGCCGAGCGCGCGGTCCGCGGAGCCCTCGAAATGGACGAGCACTTCGCGCAGGCGCACAACGTTCTCGGCGACGTGCTGCTTGCCGGAAACGATTTCCAGGGAGCGTTGCGCGAGTACGAGAAGGCCGGCCCGCCCGCCGCCATCGCCCTCGCGCTGGCGAAGACGGGGCGAACGCAGGAAGCGCGGGCCATCGCCGAGCGCCTGCGCGCGTCGGACCCGGACCGCTTCGACGTCCTGCGGGCGCACATCCTGCTCGAGCTCGGTGAACGCGACGAAGCCTTCGAAGAGCTCGAACGTGCGTACCGCACCGGCATGGGCGACCTCATCATGATCGGCGTGAATCCCGGCTTCGCGGCACTGCGCAGCGATCCCCGCTTTTCCGATCTGCTGAGGCGGCTCCGGCTTCCCGCCTCGCCGCGCGCCTGACCGAACGCCGCGCATCTCTCGCCCGGGAAGAAAAAACGCCGAGTCTCGATGTCCGGCCTGGCCCCGGAGTGATGGCGACGAGCGCCCCCTTCGCATACACTCCCGTACGCTTGCGGGAGACGGCGGCCTGATCAATACGAAGCTCGCGAATCGCTACGAGATCCTCGGAGAGCTCGGGCGCGGCGGGATGGGTGTCGTCTACCGCGCCCGCGACCCGCTCCTGAACCGCGAGGTTGCGGTGAAGCTCGTTCCCTCCGCCGACCTGACGCCCGAGCTCGAGGAGCGCTTCCAGCGCGAGGCCCAGCTCGTCGCCCAGATGGACCACCCGGCGATCGTGCCGATCTACGACCTCGGGCGCCACGAGGGCTCCCTCTTCTTCGTCATGCCAGTCGCGAGCGGCACGACCCTGCTGCGCCTGATCCGGGACCAGTCGCTCAAGCTCGGCGAAGTGGTGGACCTCGGGATCCAGGCCGCCGAGGCGCTCGACTACAGCCACTCGCGCGGCGTCGTCCACCGCGACATCAAGCCCGCGAACATCATGGTGACGCGGGAGGACGCCTCGGGCGTCCGGGTGCGCGTGATGGACTTCGGACTGGCCCACTCGACGACGGAATCGCGCCTGACGAAGACGGGCACGCTCGTCGGAACGGTCGCCTACCTGTCCCCCGAACAGGTCGCCTCCCGCGCCTTCGACGGGCGGTCCGACATCTACTCGCTCGGCGTCGTCCTCTACGAATGCCTCGTCGGCGAACCGCCCTTCTCGGGGGAGGTCCAGTCGATTCTCTACCGGATCGTCCACGAGATCCCGCAGCCGCCGCGGGCTCTCGGCGCCGAGATCCGCGAGGAGCTCCAGGACATCCTGATGCGTTGCCTGGAGAAGGACCCGGGCAAGCGCCCGCAGAAGGCGGGTCAGATCGCCGAGGCCCTGAAGCGACACCGCTCGAGTCTCGCCAG
>DATMNJ010000328.1:0-3053 GCA_035569175.1 Thermoanaerobaculia bacterium
ACTACCTCTACACGATGTCCATGGGCATCGCCCTCGACGAGGGCGACCTGACCATTCTGAAGGTCCTGTCCGACACCACCCTCTCGATGATCGAGGGCGAGATCCTCGGCATCGAGAAGGAAGGCGCGATCCACGTCACGAAGGAGGAGGCCCTCGAGATCACCCGCCGCAAGACCGCGGACCTCTTCTCCGCCGCCTGCCGCCTCCCGGCCCACTTCGCGCCCCAGGGCGACCTCGTCGCCGCCGAACGCCTGGCCGAGTATGGCCGCTGCCTCGGCATGGCGTTCCAACTGATCGACGACCTGCTCGACTACACCGGCAACGAGGCGGAAGTCGGCAAGCCGGTCCTGAACGACCTGCGCGAGGGCAAGCTCACGATGCCCCTGTTGCTCGCCCTGCCGCGGGCGAGCGCCGGCGAGCGCGAGAAGGTCGCGGCGGTCCTTCGAGAGAGGGATTTCAAGACCGTCCAGACGCTGGAGATCCTCTCGATCGTGGACCGGTACGACGGGATCCCCGAAACGCGGGCCCTCGCCCGCGACTACGCCGGGGCCGCGCGCGTCGCCCTCGGCGGATTCCCCGACTCCCCTGCCAAGGAAGGCCTGCTCCTCGCCACGGAATCGGTCATCGACCGCATTCGCTGAGCTCCGAGGGCTGCCTTAATAAATTCGGATAATGGCGATAATCTCCTAATTTAATTAGGGCTCCGTGCCGCGCCAAATTGCCCGTACAAAAGAAGGAATTACAGCTGATTCATCTAAATTTTTATTGCGATTTGCTATAGAAGTCGTACACTGTGCCCGGATGGCAGCGCTTCAGAACTCCTGGACAGTCTTGGCCGC
Source organism: Thermoanaerobaculia bacterium (assembly GCA_035569175.1). Classification (GTDB taxonomy): domain Bacteria; phylum Acidobacteriota; class Thermoanaerobaculia; order UBA5066; family Gp7-AA6; genus DAHUXD01. The sequence goes on from DATMNJ010000328.1 coordinate 840, forward strand.
GACGCTGAAGAATCTCTCTCAACTCCTTCCAGGTCAGTCAGATCCAAACGGAGAGGCCGATTTGTACTACCGCCGGGCACGCCTGGCCGCGGCGGAGGAGCGCTTCGACGTGGCCCTCGTCTTCTGCACCAAGGCCGTGGAGGTCGCTCCCCGCCACCTCGCGGCACGCCTCCTGATGGCCAGGATCTACGACCGCGGCCTGAACGATCTCGAGGCTGCCGTCGCGGGTTACAAGAAGGTCATCGCGCTGGCCGGCTACGAGGGCACCGATCCCCACTGCCTCGCCGCCCGCGAAGCCCTCGACGCGCTGGTCCAAAAAGTCTAGCTCCGCGCCCCTCGCTACCGGCCTGGCAGCTCCGGGTAGCCCCACGGATACTGCGGCGGCCTCCCCCACACCACGGCGGCGACTCCTCCGCCCTGCGTGACGGCGGCCGCGTCGAGGCTGACTCGCCACCGGGAATTCGACGCAAAGGCATCGGGATCCAGCCCTTCTCCCGCGACGGAGAACAGGATGCCGCCCACGCCGTCGTCGCTCGCGGCCTCGATCGCGATCCGGTTCGAGCCCGGGTGCAGGAAGGCGGCGAGGTCCAGAACATCGAGAGCATCCCCGTGCCGCCGTGAACCGGCGCCGACCCGCTGTCCGTTGACGTACAGCACGTACTCCGGATCCACCAGGAAGCGGGCCTCGGCCCGGCGGGGGGATCCGGCCAGCACCACCTCGCGCGTCGCGTAAAAGCGCAGCGGGCTCGGCTTGCGCCCGGCGCGCGCGTACCAGATCCACTGCGCGCGGCCCGTCGCCGGATGGAGGCGGTCTTCGTGATGCCGGTAGAGCGCCAGCGCCGCCGAACACGCGACGAGAGCGGCCCCGATCGCCCAGAGCCAGGCCACCGCGGGGCGCGACCAGCGGGACGAGGCCTTCGAGGGCGTTTCTTGACGCAAGGCGGACGCGAGGATACTATCGGCGCTGATGATTGCATGACGGTCATCGCCGTAATTCCCGCGCGCTACGCCTCCGTCAGATTCCCCGGAAAACCCCTCGCTCCCCTGGCCGGCCGGCCCATGGTCGTTCACGTCCTCGAGGCCGTCCGCGCCGCGAAGCGTGTGGATCGGGTGCTGGTGGCGACCGACGACGCCCGCATCGCCGCTTGCGTGCGGAGTGCCGGCGGCGAAGCCGTCCTCACGTCCGCGACCGCGGCCAGCGGCACGGACCGGGTCGCCGAGGTCGCCCGCGGGATCCCCGCCGACGTCTACCTCAACGTGCAGGGCGACGAGCCGCTCATGCCGCCCGAAAACATCGACCGTGCGGTGGCGACGCTCTCGGAGGGCCGCGACCGGTCCCTCGCGACCCTCTCCTTTCCGATCGGTGCTGCGGGCGCCGGCGACTCCGACACGGTCAAGGTCGCCGTCGCTCGCGACGGACGGGCGCTCTACTTCTCGCGCTCGCCGATCCCCTATTACCGCCAGGGGCCCCCGGCGTACCGCAAGCACCTCGGCATCTACGCCTATCGCGCGGAGGCGCTCGCCGCGGTCGCGGCGCTGCCGCCCTCGCCGCTCGAGAAGGCGGAATCCCTCGAGCAACTGCGCTGGCTCGAGGCCGGCTATACGATCTGGGTGGGAGAGGCGGCCGGGGACTCCATCGGCGTGGACACGCCGGCGGACCTCGTCCGCGCCGAGGGGGGTCTGAAGGACGTCGAGGCGCGACTCGCAAAGGAGACCGTTCCATGAGCACGAAGTACGTTTTCATCACCGGCGGCGTGGTCTCGTCGCTCGGCAAGGGCATCGCGGCCTCGTCGATCGGCGCGCTGCTCGAGGCGCGGGGCTTCACGGTGGCGATGGCCAAGTTCGACCCGTACATCAACGTGGACCCGGGCACGATGTCGCCGTTCCAGCACGGCGAGGTTTATGTCACCGACGACGGCGCGGAGACGGACCTCGACCTCGGCCACTATGAACGCTTCACGGGCGTCGCCGCGCGCAAATCAGACAACATCACCACAGGCCGCATTTACTCGAACGTCATCCAGAAGGAACGCCGCGGCGATTATCTGGGCGCGACGGTGCAGGTCATCCCGCATGTCACCAACGAGATCAAGGAATTTATTCGTGCCGACAATGACGATGCGGATTTTGTGCTGTGCGAAGTCGGCGGCACGGTGGGCGATATCGAGAGTTTGCCGTTCCTCGAAGCGATCCGTCAGTTCGGCAACGAGGTCG
>DATMNJ010000329.1:0-5596 GCA_035569175.1 Thermoanaerobaculia bacterium
TACTCGGGCGTGTCGAAGGAGACCTTGACGTGGCTCTGCGCGCCGAGATTGTAGATCTCCTGCGGATCCACCAGGCGCAGCGTCCGATTGAGCGAGGAGGCGTCGTTCAGGTCCCCGTAGTGGAGGATCAGGCGGCGGCCGGCCGCGTGGGGGTCCTCGTAGATGTGATCGATCCGGCCGGTATTGAAGGACGAGGAGCGGCGGATCAGGCCGTGGACCTCATAGCCCTTGTCGAGCAAGAGCTCCGCGAGGTAGGACCCGTCCTGCCCGGTAATGCCGGTGATCAGCGCCTTCTTCACGGCCCCACCGTGTCGACACGGTCGCGCCCGAGCCAGCGATTCCACTTGAACTTGCGAAAGGCGATCCAGGCCATCCGCACGAGGAGCATGCCGTGGCTGACGAGGCGGACCTTCGAGACCCCGGTCGTGCGGCGGGCGTAGCGCACCGGCATGTCCACGATCGCGAGCTTGAGGCGGGCCGCGCCGAAGAGCAGGTCGAAGTCCCCGAACGGATCGAAGTCGCCAAAGTACGCGCGCTGGGCCGCGATGCGCTCGTAGTCCTTCCGATACAGAACCTTGGTCCCGCACAGCGTGTCCTTCACCGGCTGTCCCAGCAGCCACGTGAAGGCGAGGCTGAACGCCTTGTTGCCGCACAGGTTCAGGAACCGCATGGACTCCTCTTCCATCGGGTATACGAGGCGCGACCCGTTGACGAACTCGGCGCGGCCCTCGGCGAGCACCTCGACGAACCGCGGCAGGTCCTCGGGAGCGACGGTCAGGTCGGCGTCGAGGATCATCACGATGTCGCCCGTGGCTGCGGCGAAGCCCTTGCGCACGGCGTCCCCCTTGCCGAGGCGCAGCATCCGGTCGGGATTCTCGCCGGCGGCCGCGCCGGCGTCGCGGGGCGTCTGGTGGATCAGGCGGATGTCGCGCGAGCCGCGGTGGCGCGCGATCGCCGCCTCGATGCGCTCGACGGTGCCGTCGGTCGAGTGGCCGTCCACGAAGAGGATCTCGGTGTGGCGCCCCATCTCCGGCGTCCGGGCCACGGCAGCGTCGACGTTGCCCGCCTCATTGCGGCACGGGATGACCACGGAGACGCTCGGGACCTCGAGCGGGACCGGGCGCGGGGGCGCCGGCTCCGCGACCGCGAACTGGACGAGGCAGAGGTGCTCGAGGATCGGGACGCGCGGGGCAACCGCGTTCACGGCGCGCGACAGAAGCGGCACGCGCGCGGGAAGGAGGAGTGCCGTGCCCCGGTCGGCCACGGCGAAGCCTCCGAGGCCGAGAAGGTTCTCGAAATCCTGCATGCCCAGCCAGTTCTGGTCGGGCTGGGGCATCTTCCAGCCGAGTCGTTCGGCGAGCGCGAGGGCCCCCTCCCAGAGGAAGTTGTGGTACGTCACGATCAGGCGCGTCTTCGGGTGGCAGACGACGCCGAGGCCGCGAAGGGTCGCGTAGATGTCGTGAAGATGGCCGAGCAGGTCGCTCGCCACGATGAAGTCGAAGGTACGGCCCGAGAGCGACAGCGCTTCGGCATCGCCGGCCTCGAACCGGAGGGCCGGGTACTTGGTGCGCGCGCGCTCGATCATCGCCGGGGAGAGGTCGAGACCGAGGCTTCCCTCCGGTTCCGGATGGAGCGCGGCGAGCAGATCGCCCGTGCCGCAGCCGAGCTCGAGGACGCGCGCGCCCGGCGCCACGAAGCGGCGGCAGAGCGCCTCGATGGACCGGTGATAGTAAGCGCTGCCCGCCTTCCAGCGGTCGCGGTCCGCGGCGAGCGCGTCGAAGTGGTCCGCACGGCGCCGCTTCGTCTCGGCCGCGTCTTCGACGACGCTCGGCGCGGCGGTGGCGGAAGGCGGCGGGCGAAGGTCGGTCTCGGGCATCGGTTTGAAGTCCCGACATGATCGCACTAACTGTAGACTTGCCAAAATGTCCCGGCGGGTGCGAGCGATGTTGCCCGGCTTGGCCGTGGTCGTTCTCTTCGCGCTCTTCCTCCTGCCCGAGATCCTGGGTTCGCGCCTGCTGGTCTTCCGCGACGCCCAGATCACGCACTGGCCCTGGCACCGCGAGGCCGCGCGCGTCCTCGCGTCGGGGCGCGTCCCGTTCGTCAACGCCGCAGCGTCCGGCGGCCAGCCGCTGCTCGCCAATCCGAACGCCGTCCTGCTCTACCCGACCTTCCTTCTCGAAACGGTGCTCTCGCCCGAAGCGGCCTTCAACCTCCACTATCTCCTCCACGTGCTGTGGGCGTTTTTCGGAGCGCGCGCTCTGGCCCGGCGCTGCGGCCTCGGCGGCGGCCCGAGCCTGGTCGCCGCCGTCGCCTACGCGTTCTCCGGGATGATGCTCTCGTATGGCTCCGCGTTCATGAACGCGTCGGCGGCCGCCGCGTGGCTGCCGTGGTGCGGGGCCGCGTTTCTCGACGTCGGGCGGGCCCGCGGAAGAGGTCCCCTCCTGCGCGCCGGGACCGCCGCCGGGCTCGCGCTCGGCCTGCAGCTGCTGGCCGGGGAGCCCGCGCTCTCGCTGATGACCCTCGCCTTCGGGGCCGCTTTGCTCGTGGCGACGGCAGCCGTTGCCCCGCGGGGCGAGCGCGTCCTCGGTCTGCGGCGCGGGTTCGGGACGAGCCTCGGCGCCGGCGCCTTCGCCCTCGCTCTCGCCGCGCCGCTCCTGCTGCCCCTGCGCGCGGTCTTTCCCCTCACCTATCGCGGCCAGCACCTCTTCTCGGAGCGGGCCTCCGGCGCGGCCGCGTTCTCGGCGGCCCGGGCGCTCGAGTGGGTCCTCCCGCGATTTGGCGGAAACCCCGACCTGCTCGGGGGCGGCGCCAATTGGCTGCGGGCGATCGCGCAGGAGGACTTCGTCTACATCTGGTGCGTCAGCTTCGGCGTCATCCCCCTGCTGCTTCTCGCGCTCGCCGCCCTACGCATGGACTTTTGGGATCGTCGCAGCGCGGCCCTGGCCGGGGGCGGTCTCGTGGCTCTGCTCTTCGCGTTTGGATTCTCGCTGCCGTTCTACCGACTGGTCTTCGCGGTCGGATTCCTGCGTCGCCTGCGCTACCCCATCAAGTTCTACCTGCTGACCACGGTGTGCGTCGCGCTGCTTGCGGGGCTCGCTGCCGAATCCCTGGCGCGGCGCCGGGCGGGCCGGCGGGAAGGGACCGTCCTCGTCGCGGTCCTCGGGCTCTTTGCCGCAGCCTGGGCCCTCGCCGCTCCGGGCGGGGCGCTCGACCGCTGGGCAGGGCCCCTCGCACAGCGGGTTTCCGACGAGCCGCAGGCGTTCCTGTCGGTGTTCCGCGGCCTCGTCCGCGGCGACGCGCTGATTGGCGCGCTCGCGACGCTGTGCGTGGCGCTGCTCCTTCGGCCCGGCGCCCGCGTCCCGCGCGATCCCTCCCGGTCCTTCGGCCTGCTGGCGCTGCTCTCGGCGTTCACGTGGGGCCTTCCCCTCTTCGTGTCGGCTCCGGCCTCGGACCTCAGCCGCCCTCCCGCGCTCGCGCGCCGGCTGGAAGGTCCGGGCCGACTCTACGTGTCGCCGCACCTTCCGCGGTTCGACCCCAACGCCCTGCGCACGAGCGCCGAGGAGCTGCCCCGCTCGGGCCGCGTGGCCCGGATCCTCGTCGAGCAGTTCGTCCCGCTCACGGGATCTCCCTTCGGCGCGCGCTACCTCTTCGAAAACGATCCCGACGGTTCGTACGGATTCTTCAACCGGCTGACGAGCGAGGCCGCCGACGCCTCGACGCCGGCCGAGCGCGACCGCCTCCTCGTCCTATACGGGGCGCGGTGGACCCTGGGCGAGGACGGGGACGAACATCCGCTCTTCCACCCGGTCACCGGTCTCGAGATCGCCGGGAAGCGGCTCGTGCTCTCCGAGACCGCCGAACCCGTGCCGGAGCTGCGCTGGTCGGGCCGCGCCTGGCGGCGCCCGGCCCTGTCGGCCACGCTCGACCTCGTGCGCTCGGAACGGTTCGATCCCCGCCGGGACGTCGCCCTGCCGGGCCGTGCTTCCGCCGACCCCTCCGGGGCGGCGGTCGCCGCCCGCGTCGAGACCGAGTCGATCGACGCCGACCGCGCCGCAGCCACCGTCGACGCGGAGGGCGACGGGCACGTCGTTTTTTCGCGCACGTTCTTCCCGGTCTGGCGCGCGACCCTCGACGGCCGACCCGCGCCGGTCGTCGTGGCCAACGCGCGAGACCTCGCCGTGGCCGTGCCCGCCGGCCGCCACCGCGTCGAATTCGAGTATGACGGCGCGCCGTTTCGGCTCGGCGTCGCCCTCGAAACCGCCGCTCTCCTGCTCGCCGCCGTGATCGCGGTCCGGACGCGCCCGGTTCTACGAACCGGGTAGGAGCCCGAGCTGGTCGAGCAGGCGCAGGTAGATGTCCGGACGGCAGCCGTTCAACGGAATCACTCCCCAGGCGTAGTACACCGACAGCGCCGCGTAGACGGGGAACATCCAGCGGAACGCCTTCGTGTCGATGAGATCCCGGTATCCCACGATCAGGGCGAAGGGCGCCATCGAGAGGAAGTACCGGCTCCAGTCCTCCGTGGACAGGCAGAGGTGCAGGCCGAGCTCGAACACGCAATAGGAAAAGATCACCGGGAAGGGCCGCAGGCGCGCCGTGCCCACGGCGTAGACGAGGGCGAGGAGGATGTGAAATTCGACCTGGTGGTAGAGACCCTTGCCGAACAACACCGGCAGGAAGCCGAACGGGAGAAACCGCGCCAGCTTCTCGCCGTGCGGCGTGAAGTACGCGTAGAAGTCGCCGAAGCGCTGGGCGCAGAACAGAAAGTACGCGAAGAGTCCCGCCGGGATGAGCAGGAGCCAGGGAATCGAGCGCCAGCGGCGTCGAACGAGCAGAAGCACGCCGAACGCCGGCGCGATCATGAGCCCCGAGATCCGGGTCAGCGCCGCGAGGGCCCCGGCCGCGGACGCGCGCCCCACCTTCGCCTTTTCGAAGAAGAGGACCGACGCGAGCGTCGCCGCGATGTAGAGCGACTCGGTCGCGCCCGTGCTGCGATAGAGCAGCCAGCGGGGCGGCAGAAACAGGAACACGAGCGACAGGAACCCGGGCGACTCGAGCTTCCAGACGTCGCGGGCCAGCCGGTAGAAGAGCAGTACGGCCGCCGTGGCCGCGAGGACCGAGACGAGCAGCAGCGCCCGCTCGTACCCGACGAACGCCAGAGCCCGGACGCAGAGCGGATAGAACGGCAGGTAGCTCGCAAAGAAGCGCGGGTTGTAGACGTAGGCCAGCAGGGCGTTGTCGGGCCGGATCTCGTACAGGGTCCGCGCCACGGTCAGGTAGTTGGGGCCGTCCCAGAAGCGGTAGACGGGCCCCATGTCGCCGAGGAAGGGCAGGTAGACGAGGAAGGAGCCGCCGACCGACGCGAGGGCGAGCCAGATCTCGGGGCGGACCTCGGAGCGCGCCTTCACGCCGCCATTATGCCGGAGCGGACGCCGGCCGCGGGCCGAGCCGGCGCATTTCCCACGCGAGCCAGAACAGGACGCTCCACCAGATGCCATGCCAGCCCGGCAGATGCGTCAGCGGAAGATTCAACCCGTCGGGCGAGCCGAGGAAGAAGGCCGTGACGACGACCGTGTACACCGCGTAGCCCGCTCCC
>DATMNJ010000330.1:0-6065 GCA_035569175.1 Thermoanaerobaculia bacterium
GTCGTCGAAGATCTCCCCCCAGATCCGCGCTCTCCTGCGCTCCTTTCCGGAAGTGACGGTTGTCGCCTCCGAGCACGGGCGCCCGGACGATGGCACGGACCCCACCGGTTTCTTCAACTGTGAGTTCTACGTGGGGTTGAAGCCATACTCGGAATGGAACGGCTCCTACAAGACCAAGCCTGACCTCATCGCGGCGATCGACAAGAAGCTCGAGGCGTTTCCCGGGATCATCTTCAACTACACGCAGCCGGCCGAGGACGCGGTGGACGAGGCCGAAACGGGCCTGAAGAGCTCCCTGGCCGTGAAGGTCTTCGGGCCGGACCTCGCGGTCCTCGAGAGCAAGGGAAAAGAGATCAAGCGCATCCTCGAGCGCGTGCGCGGCATCAAGGAGGTCACGCTCGTCGAGGAGCTCGGTCAGCCGAGCCTGACGGTCACCGTGGACCGCGCCAAGATCGCGCGATATGGCGTCAACGTCGCGGACGTCAATGGGGTCATCGAGGCTGCGGTCGGGGGCGGGGCGGCCACGCAGGTCGTCCAGGGGGAGAAGCTTTTCGACCTCGTCGTGCGTCTGGAGCCCCGGTTCCGCGAAACGCCCGAGGCGATCGGCAACATCCTGATTGCGACCCCCGGCGGGCAGCAGGTCCCCCTCAAGGAGCTCGCCGAGATCCGACTCGTCAGCGGCGCCTCCTTCATCTACCGGGAGGACAACTCGCGCTTCATCGGCGTCCAGTATTCGATCGAGGGCCGGGACCTCGCCGGCGCCGTCGAAGACGCCCGCGATCAGGTCGCGGCGAAGGTCAAGCTTCCGGAAGGATACCGGGCCGTCTGGGGAGGAGAGTACAAGGAGTACACGAACTCGCGGGAGCAGCTCCGGTTCATCCTGCCCCTGACGCTGTTTCTGATTTTCCTCCTGCTGTTCGCGCTCTACAGCAATCTCAAGTTCCCGCTGATCACGATGGCCGGCGTGCTCCTGTCCGACCCCGTCGGCGGCCTGCTCGCCCTGCGCCTGACCGGGACTCCGTTCTCCGTATCCTCCGGGATCGGGTTTCTCGCGCTCTTCGGCGTTTCCGTTCAGACCGCCGTCGTCTACATTTCCTATGCGAACGAAATGCGCCTCTCCGGGAGGGGGATCGCGGAGGCAACGCGCGAGGCGGCTCTGCTCCGGCTGCGCCCGATCATGATGACGGCCCTCGTGGCAGCACTCGGGCTGCTTCCCGCCGCGATGTCGACCGGCGTCGGATCCGATTCGCAGCGCCCTTTCGCCCTGGTCATCGTCGGGGGCCTCTTCTCCCGCCTGCTGATCAGCGTCTTCCTGATGCCGGCGCTGTATTCCCTCGTGGCCCGGCAGGGCGACAGACTGGAAGTCTGAACGGGTCAGATCGAAGCGCCTGCATCACGAATTCCCCGAGAGGGCGCGGGCGCCGTCGCGCCGCCGGTGACCTCGCGCGGGGATCAGGTCCTACGGCGAGATCATCGCCCGCCCCCCGAGGGCCGTCAGGCGGGAGGAGCGTCGCGCCGCAAGAAGTACTCGCGGGCGGCCGCGATGTCGCGCTGGATCTGGGCCTTGAGGTCCATCATGGACGGGAACTTGCGCTCCTCGCGCAACCGGTCGAGGAAGAAGAGCCGCACCCTTTCGCCGTAGACGTCGGCCGAGAAGTCGAGGACGTAGGTCTCGATCGTCGTCGTGTAGTCCTCGTAGAGCGTGGGGCGCCGGCCGATGTTGCTGACGCTCGCGAAGCGGCGGCCGAACGAGCGGATCTCGATCTCCGTGACGTAGACGCCATCGGCCGGCGGCAGCTCGTTGTCCGGCTCGAGGTTGATGGTGGGGACGCCGATCTGGTGGCCGAGGCGGTCCCCTCGCGAGACGAAGCCGTCGAGCTCGTAGTCGCGCCCGAGCATCGCGTTGGCCTCGACGATCTCGCCGCGCTCGAGAGCGCGCCGGATGCGGGTCGAGGATACCGGCTCGCCGGCCACGATCACCTCCGCGACCGCCGAGGCGGCGAAGCCGCACTCGACCCCCAGCCGAGCCAGCAGGGCGAGGTCGCCGCGCTTTCCCCGTCCGAAGGCGAAGTGGGCCCCCATGAAGAGCTCCGACGCACCGAGCCGGTCGTGCAGGAGCGTCCGGACGAACTCTTCGGGCTCGGTCAGCGAGAAATCGCGCGTGAATGGAATGACGAGCAGCGTGTCGATGCCGATCGCCTCGATCGCCTCCTCCTTCTGCCGCAGGGTCTGGATGCGGCGCGGCGCGTGGTCCGGGCGCAGGACGGCCATCGGATGGGGCTCGAAGGTGATCGCAAAGGACGGCCGTAACGCCTCGCGGGCCCGCGCCACCACCGTCTCCAGAATCTTGCGGTGACCGAGGTGGACCCCGTCGAAATTGCCGATCGTTCCGACCCCGCCGCGGGGAAGGTCGGTCGAGCGAAGGGGGTCGCGGACGACTTGCATGGCTCGAATCGCGCTCGGCCGTCGGTCTTCGGCCGTCAGCTCACGACGGAGCCGGCCACGTCGTAGTCGAAGGTCTTCTCGACCCGGACCGTCACGATCTGGCCGGGCGCAAGCTCCCGGTCGCCGGTATCCGTGATGAGGAGGCGGCCGTCGATCTCGGGCGCCTGGGAGCGCAGCCGCCCTTCGAGCAGGTACTCGGTCTCCTCCGACGGCCCTTCCACCATCGCCTCGACCGTCTTTCCGCGCAGCGCGCGCAGCTTTCCGCGAGAGATCGGCTGCTGGAGGGACAGCAGGAAATCCCTGCGCCGCTCCTTTTCCGCGGCGGGCACCGGATCGCCGAGCGGCTCGGACCCGGAACCCGGCTCGGGCGAATACGTGAAGGCGCCGACGTTGTCGAGCTCGGCCTCACGCACGAACTCGGCGAGGGTGCGAAACTCCTCCTCGCCCTCGCCCGGGAACCCGACGATGAAGGTCGTCCGGATCGCGATGTCCGGAACGATCTCCCGCATCCGGCGGACCATCCGCAGGGACGAGGCCGCGTCTCCCCCCCGCCGCATCGCGGAGAGGATCGGGCGCGCCACGTGCTGGAGCGGGATGTCGACGTACGGAACGAAACGGGGCTTCCGAGCCATGAGCTCCAGCACGGAATCGTCGAGCGTCTTCGGGTAGGCGTAGAGGAAGCGAATCCACGGGAAGGCCGTTGCGGCAAGCAGGGCCTCGACGAGGCGCGCGAGGCCGTCGCGGCCCGCCCCGAGGTCCTCGCCGTAGCGCGTCGTGTCCTGGGAGATCAGGACCAGCTCCGAAACGCCCTGGGCCTCGAGGCCCTGCGCCTCGGCCACGAGCGACGCGACGGTGCGGCTGCGCTGGAGCCCGCGCATCTGGGGAATCGTGCAGAACGTGCACGGGTTGTCGCAGCCCTCGCCAACCTTCAGGTACGCGTAGCCGCGATGCCGCGAAAGCACCCGCGGCGCCAGGTCGTCGTAGAGACGCGTCGCGAGCGGCTTGTCGGTGAAACGCGGCAGGCTCGGAAGTCCCGCGGCGGCGGCGGGGGCGTTCTCGAGCTCGTCGAGGCCGACGAACGCGTCCACTTCCGGGATCTCGCGGGCAAGGTCGCGCCCGTACTTCTGGACCATGCAGCCCGCCACGACGACGCGGTCGATCTCGCCCCGCTTCTTGCGTTCGACCTGTTCGAGAATCGCCTCGACCGACTCTTCTTTCGCCCGGTCGATGAAGCCGCAGGTGTTGACGAGGACGACGCGCGCCTCTCCGTCGGGGACGATCTCGTGGCCGGCCTTCTTCAGGTGCCCGAGCATCACTTCGGTGTCCACCAGGTTCTTCGGGCAGCCGAGCGACACGACCCCTACGGTCGGCAGACTCTTGGTCGTCATGGGTGACCCTAAGGGTAGATCCGCTTGAGCGTCCGAGGGTACGGAATCGCCTCGCGCAGGTGGTGGATCCCGCAGATCCAGGCGACGGCGCGCTCGAGGCCCATGCCGAATCCGGCGTGCGGGAAGGTGCCGTAGCGCCGCACGTCGAGGTACCACTCGTAGGCCTCGCGCGGGAGCTTGTGCTCCGCGAGGCGCTGCTCGAGCAGGGCCAGGTCGTGGATGCGCTGGGAGCCGCCGATGATCTCGCCGTAGCCTTCCGGGGCGAGCATGTCCAGGCCGAGCACGACCTCCGGGTCCTTCGGATCGGGCTGCATGTAGAAGGACTTGATGGCGACCGGAAACCGCGAAACGATGAGAGGACGGTCGAGGTCTGCGGACAGGGCCGCCTCCTCATCCGCCCCGAGGTCGTCCCCGAAGTTGACCGGGAAGTTCTTGCGCTGCAGCGTGTGGATGGCCTCGCGATAGGTGATCCGCGGGAAGGGCTTGCGCACCGCCGCGAGCTTCGTCGTGTCGCGCTCGAGGCGCTTCAACTCTTCGCCGCACCGCTCGAGCGCGCGCGACACGAGGGACACGACGAAGTCTTCGGCGAGCTCGCACAGGCCCTCGAAGTCGAGAAACGCGACCTCGGGCTCGACCATCCAGAACTCCGTCAGGTGGCGGCGTGTCTTCGATTTCTCGGCGCGGAACGTCGGCCCGAAGCAATAGACCTTCCCGAACGCGGCCGCCGCCGGCTCGAGGTAGAGCTGTCCGGACTGGGAAAGGTACGCCTTCTCGCCGAAGTAGTCGGTCTCGAAGAGCGTGGAGGTTCCTTCGACCGACGAACCGGTCAGGATCGGCGAATCGATGCGCACGAACTCGCGCTGGTAGAAGAAATCGGCGATCGCCATTTCGAGCTCGGACCGCACGCGCAGCACCGCGTGCTGCTGCGCGGAGCGCATCCAGAGGTGGCGCAGGTTCATCAGGAAGTCGACGCCGTGCTCCTTGGGCGAGATCGGGTAGTCCGGCGACGGGCCGAGGATTTCGACCGCGCTCGCCGTCATCTCGAACCCCCCCGGCGCCCGCTTGTCCTCCCGGACCGTGCCGGTGACGGCGAGGGAAGACTCCTGCGTCGCCTTCTCGGCTGCCTCCCAGACCTCGGCCGGAACTTCGGCGCGCGGCACGACGCACTGGAGGTAGCCGGTTCCGTCGCGGACGATCAGGAACTGGATCTTTCCCGAGGATCGCTTGTTGTAGAGCCAGCCCCGGACCGTGGCGCTGGCCCCGGCCCGCTCGCCGATTCGGGAAATCGAAGTGGTGTCCATGAAGGGCGGGGATTATAGAGGCATTTCGGGTTCCGGCACGCGGACGGGGCGCCGGCCTAGAATGGCCCGGTGAGACGGCTGGCGAAGGCGGTTGTCCCCGTGCGCTGGCGCCTCTTCCTGCGGCGGACGGCCGGGCAAGCGCCCGGGCGGTGGAAGGACCTGCCGCAAGACGCCGCGAACCTTCTTTTTCCGACCGCCTTCGGCGGGCCCATCCCACCGCCGGGTCTCAGGGCACGGGTCGGCGGCGTCTCTCGCGCCGAGTTCGCCACGGTCGGCCGCGGGGGCGCGCAGGACCTTCTGCGGGCCTTCACCCGTTCGCGCGATCCGGGCCGCGCCTACCCCGACTGGCTCGACTTCGGCTGTGGCTGCGGCCGCGTCGCGAGGTGGATGGGTGGCGCGCCCCCGGTGGTCCGGCTGGCGGGCGTGGACGTCGACGCCGCGCAGGTGCGTTGGGCGAGCCGCCACTTGGCCGGGCGTTACTCGCTCATGCAGCCCGCGCCTCCCCTGCCTTTCGGCGCGGAGTCGTTCGACGTCGTCTATGCCGTCTCGATCTTCACGCACCTCGACGAGCACGCGCAGTTCGAGTGGCTCGCCGAGCTCGCGCGGGTCCTGCGACCGGGCGGCCTCCTCATCGCCACGACTCACGGGCCCGAGCTCTCCCGCGGCTGTCCGGGGCTGACGGCGGCAGATCTTGGGGCGCTCGAGGAACGCGGCTTTCTCGCCGTCGACCCCGGAGGGACCTTCAACGAGCGCTCCTCGTTCCACTCCGCGGGCTACCTCGAGGAACGGTGGGGCAGGACCCTGACGCGCCGCTTCTTCGAGCCGCGAGGATTCGTCAGCTACCAGGACCTTTCGGCGTGGGAGAAGCCGGCGGGCGCGCGACGATCGTGATCCGGCGCTCGAGCGTCGTCTCGCCGCCGTCGTGGGCGAC
>DATMNJ010000331.1:0-2950 GCA_035569175.1 Thermoanaerobaculia bacterium
CCTCGACCGGGTGTCCCAAGGAATACATGGTGAAGGTCTCGGGCGAGCCCGCGCCGAGCCGGCTCGAGAAGCTTGCGCGGGGCATCCTGCTCGAAGGCGAGCGGACGCGGCCCTGCGACATCAAGCGCGTTTCCGGAACGCCGCGACAGGGGGGCGAGGAAGGCAACACGTGGCTGCGCGTCACACTGCGCGAGGGGCGAACGCGGCAGATCCGGCGCATGTTCGCCGCCATCGGGCACCCCGTCTCGAAGCTGAAGCGGGTCGCGATCGGGCCGGTCCGCGACCCCGACCTGCCGCCCGGCGCCTACCGGCGGCTCGCGCCGGCCGAAGTCGAGGCGTTGAAGCGCCTCGGCAAGCCCCGGTGACGCAGCCGCCGCCTCTCGTCGTCGCGATCGACGGCCCGTCGGGGGCCGGCAAGTCCACGGCCGCCCGAGCGCTGGCCGCTCGCCTCGGAGTCCCGTACATCGATACCGGAGCCATGTACCGCGCCGTCGGCCTCGCCGCCCGGCAACGGGGGATCGCCCTCCCGATCGCCGATCCGGACGCCGTGGCGGCACTCGCGTCCTCGGCTTCGATCGAGCTCGTTCCCGACGCCGGGGGCAACCGAGTCCTTTTGAATGGGCGGGACGTCTCGGAAGCCATCCGCGAGCCCGAAATCTCGTTGTACGCGTCGGCCGTATCGGCCATCCCGGCCGTCCGCCGTTCCCTCGTGGCCATGCAGCAGAGGCTGGGGCGCCAGCGTGGCGGGGTGATGGAGGGCCGGGACATCGCGACTCGCGTCTTTCCGGACACCCCGTTCAAGTTCTTCCTGACGGCGGACCCGGCCGTCCGTGCCGAGCGGCGGACCCGTGAGCTCTCCGCCCGGGGGACCCCCCAGCCCTACGAAGAGGTGCTCCGGGACATGGAGAAGCGGGACCGGGACGATGGGTCGAGGGCGGATTCCCCCCTGACCCTCGACGATCGGTACGTCCTGATCGACTCGACGTCCAGGCCCCTGGAGGCCGTCGTCGCCGACATCGAGGGGCGGGTCCGCAAAGCCATTTGACTCCGCCGGACGCGGCAACATAGGATATTGCTTTGCGTCTCAGAGACTTATGAGAGGGGACCCCTTTCCGATGGCGGCTGAAAATCGTAATGAGGGAGGTCGGGAAACCGAACCGATGGAAACAGAACAGGAACTGACTCCGCAGGAGTATCAACACCTCCTGGCACAGTACGAGAGCTCTTTCAAGAATTTGCAGGAGGGGCAGATCATCCGGGGTCGGGTTCTTTCGATCACGCCTTCCGAAGTGATCGTCGACATCGGCTACAAGTCGGAGGGCATGATTCCGCTCTCCGAGTTCACCGACTTCTCCGGCCAGGTCACGATCAAACCGGGCGATCCGGTGGACGTCCTGCTCGAGCGGACCGAAGACCAGAACGGCTACGTCGTCCTCTCCAAGGACAAAGCCGAGAAGATGAAGGTCTGGGACGAAGTCGAGAAGTCGTACCGTTCGGGCTCGACTGTCCGCGGGCGCGTCATCGACCGCATCAAGGGTGGCCTCGCGGTGGACATCGGCGTCAAGGCGTTCCTCCCGGGGTCTCTCGTGGACGTCAAACCCGTCAAGAACCTGGAGGCGCTGCGCGGCAAGGACCTCGATTTCAAAGTCATCTCGGTCGACAAGAAGCGCGGCAACATCGTGCTCTCGCGCAAGGCCGTGGTCGAGGTGGAGCAGGAAGCCCGCAAGAAGGAAACCCTCCAGCTTCTCGAAGAGGGCCGCGTGCTGCGCGGCGTCGTCAAGAACCTGACCGACTACGGCGCGTTCGTGGACCTCGGCGGCCTCGATGGCCTCCTGCACGTCACGGACATGTCGTGGGGGCGCGTCAACCACCCCTCGGACCTCGTGAAGGTCGGCGACGAGATCGAGGTCGTCGTCCTGAAGTTCGATCGCGAGACCGAGCGCGTTTCGCTCGGAACCAAGCAGCTGACCGAGGACCCGTGGGCGCACGTGCCCGAGAAGTATCCGGCGGGCTCCCGCGTGAGCGGCCGCGTCACGAACGTCACCGACTACGGCGCCTTCGTCGAGCTCGAGGGCGGCGTCGAGGGCCTCGTGCACGTGTCCGAGATGTCCTGGTCCAAGAAGATCAAGAACCCCGCGAAGGTCGTGTCGCCGGGCGACACCGTCGAGGCGATCGTCTCGGACGTCAACCCCGAAGCGCGCCGCATCTCGCTGTCGCTGAAGGACACGCTTCCGGATCCGTGGGAGAGCGTCGCCGAGAAGTACCCGGTGGGCAGCCGCGTCTCCGGAAAGGTCCGCAACCTGACGGACTTCGGCGCCTTCGTGGAGATCGAAGAGGGCATCGACGGCCTCGTCCACGTGTCGGACATGTCGTGGACGCGCCGCGTGAAGCACCCCTCGGAGATCCTCAAGAAGGGCGACGACGTCGAGGCCGTGATCACGTCGGTCGACCAGGAGAACCGGCGGATTTCGCTGTCGATCAAGGAATTTCAGCCCAACGACTGGCAGGCATTCAAGGACAAGCACCAGCCGGGCGACATCGTGGAAGGCGTCGTCACGCGCGTGGCGGACTTCGGGGTGTTCGTGCAGATCGAGGGCCTCGTCGAGGGGCTCATGCACGTCTCCGAGACGCCGCTCGGCCGGGGCGAGAAGCCGCAGGAGCACTTCAAGGAGGGGGACGCGGTGCGGGCGCGGATCCTCCGGATCGAGGACGCCGACATGAAGGTCGGCCTGACCGGGGTCAACCTCGACGAAGCGCCGGCGGCGGCCGCGGCGGTTCCCGAGGAGATCGCGGCAGCGCCGGTCGAGGCGCCCCCCGAGACGGAGGAAGCCGCTCCGAAGAAGAAGCGGTCACGCAAGAAGGCCGACGAAGCCCCGAAAGAGTAGCGGAGTGCAGAGCGGATGGAATCCTCTCCGGTTCGCGAGGAGACGCGGGCGATGACGAAGGCCGA
>DATMNJ010000332.1:0-4448 GCA_035569175.1 Thermoanaerobaculia bacterium
GGAGATCTACGTCTCCAGCGCCGACTGGATGCCCCGCAACTTCTTCGCGCGGGTCGAGCTGATGGTTCCGATCCTCGACGAGAAGGCGAAGGAGAAGATCCGCCAGGAGGTCTTCGAGCCGCTGAGGTCGGACAACTTCCGCGCGCGCGACCTCATGCCGGACGGCGCATATCTCCGCCGCCACCCCGTTCCCGGCGAAGCGCCGCGGGACGCGCAGCAGGACCTCCTCGACCGCCTCGCGCGACGGGGCCTCAAGGCGGTTCCGGCACTGTAACCGTCGCCGTTACTCGCTCGGGATCTGCGTCCTCCGCCGAGCTATCTCGAAATGTTCGGCGATATCCGACCGCACCGGCCGGCGGCTCGCGGACAGCGCTCGACCGCCGGCCTGATCCCTGCGCTCGCTTCGGCTCCCGCAGCGCGACGCTCCTCCGCTCGGTTACTTCGCGGAGACTCGTCGCGCCGCGAACGATTGGGCTAGTGCCGCTGTGCGAACATCGCGAGGGCGACTTCGCGTTCGTCCGTCAGGGAAGCGGCTGAAGCCCGAAGAGGGGAAGGGTCACGACGTTCTTCAGGCCGGGCGCCGCGGTGACGATGAACGGCACGGCGTTGACGACCGTTCCGACGGTCGCGCGGTCGCCGTGGAAGCCGCCGGCGACGCTCAGGTGGATGGGAGGATCGCCCTCGATGTCGATCCGATCGGCCGGGGAGGGCGCCCCGACCGCCATGGTCAGGTCGAGGGAAACCTTGATCTCGTCGCCCGCCTGGACGAGCGCGATCTGGTGGAGCCCCAGGACCCGGCCAGGCGCCACGCCGTCGGTCTCCCTCTCCGCGATGACCGGCTTGATGGTCTCCGTGATCTCGTCGATCGGAAGCCCGAGCCCGAGCGCGATGAGGGCCGCCGACTCCGAAAGGCCGACGTGCCCGAGCTTCTTCGCGGCGACGCCCGCGGCAAATTCCTGCGGCGTCATCCCGGCGCCCACCTTGGCCCGCAAGGGCCCGCGGCGCTTGGCCGCGTCCACGACGCGCGTGACCTGAACGGATTCGACCGTGACGCAAGCCGAGGCGACCGCCAGCACGAGACGGTCCATGACGAGGCCCGGGTTGACACCGGTGCCGAGCACCGCGACGCCCTTCTCCTTCGCCTTGCGGTCGATCTGGCGCGCCAGGGGAAGGTGCCGGAGCTCGGGGTACGCCAGCTCTTCGCAGGTCGAGACGACGTGGAAGCCGGCCGCGATCGCTTCTTCGATCTGGGGAAGAATCGTGTGGAGGCGCGACCCTGTGCAGAGCAGGACGACGTCGCGTCTGCCGCGGGTCGACGCGGTCTGGGCGTAGAGCGCGGCCGCGCTCGGGGAGATGCCGACCCCTGCGAAGGCGCCGCCGAGCAGGTCCGAGAGCAGCCTTCCCGCCTTGTCCGGCGCCGGATCGGCGGCGCCGAGGAAGGTGAACGCACCACGGCCGGCGACGGCACGGCCGACCTCGACGCCGATCGGGCCGAGGCCGACGAGGACGACGCGGACCCCGGGCTCGGTGCTCATCGTTCGGCGATTCTAGTGGAAGGACCCGCGTTCTCCGCAACCCGACCGGGAAGTCCGAGCCTCCTGCGGGCGGAATCGAACCGGGCCGCGCCGGGTTACGAGGAGCATGGACAGAAGGATTCCGTCGGGTGCGGTCCTCCTTTTCTGCCTCGGCCTCGTCGCGTGCGCGAGCGGTTCCGCAAAGAAGCCCGACACGGGACTGGGGATGCGCCTGCTCGACTGCGTGGTGGTCGACCGGGAGCACGATTCGCCGGGGGCCAACGGCTCCAGCTATCGGGGCAACGGGAACTACTATCTCGTCTTCGAGGCCAAAGAGGGGCAGGCGACGTCGCGATACCGCCTCGAGGTGACGCGCCAGCAGTACGTCCGTTTCGAGGACGGCGCGCACGTCAGGATCACGCTCACCAACAACATCCTCACGGACATCCGACCCATCGACTGACCGCGGGCCGCGCCTCCGGGCGCGGCACCGTATGATGGCCGGAATGCGGGGAGGCTGGCTCCCGAAGACCTTCACGACGCTGCGCGGCTATACGGTCGCGCAACTCGTGTCCGACCTCCAGGCCGGCGTCATCGTCGGCATCGTCGCGATCCCACTGGCACTCGCATTCGCCATCGCGTCCGGCGTGCCCCCAGAGCGAGGGCTCGTGACCGCCGTCGTCGCGGGCTTCCTGATCTCCCTGCTCGGCGGCAGCCGCGTCCAGATCGGCGGCCCGACGGGAGCCTTCGTCGTCATCGTCTCCGGGATCGTCGCCCGGTATGGCCTCGACGGCCTCACGATCTGCACGGTGCTGGCGGGGATCCTGCTCGTGGCGATGGGGCTCGCGCGGTTCGGCGGAGCCATCAAGTTCATCCCGTATCCCGTGGTGACGGGCTTCACGAGCGGCATCGCCATCATCATCTTCTCTTCGCAGGTCAAGGACCTGCTCGGCCTGACGCTGGGGCCGGTGCCGGGGCCGTTCATCGCCAAGTGGGGCGCGCTCGGTCAGGCGTTCGCGACGGTGTCGGTGCCGGCGGTGGGTGTCTCGCTCGGCTCGCTCCTGAT
The DNA here is from genome assembly GCA_035569175.1 of Thermoanaerobaculia bacterium. Taxonomy (GTDB): domain Bacteria; phylum Acidobacteriota; class Thermoanaerobaculia; order UBA5066; family Gp7-AA6; genus DAHUXD01. The sequence goes on from DATMNJ010000332.1 coordinate 2,581, forward strand.
TCTGGTCGCCTGGCCGAGGGTGTCGCGCCGGATCCCGGCGCCCATCGTCGCCATCCTGGCGGCATCGGCGGCCGTCGCCGTGTTCGGGATCCCGGTCGAGACCCTCGGCTCGCGCTTTGGCGAGATCCACGCGGCGATCCCGGCGCCCAAGCTGCCCGACATCACGCTCGAGCGCGTCCGCGAGCTCTTTTCGCCGGCCCTGACCGTGGCTCTGCTGGCGGCGATCGAGTCGCTCCTGTCGGCGGTCGTCGCCGACGGCATGATCGGAAGCCGCCACAAGTCCAACGTCGAGCTGGTCGGTCAGGGAATCGCGAACATCGCGTCGGGACTCTTCGGCGGCATGCCCGCCACCGGAGCGATCGCCCGCACGGCCACCAACGTCAAGAACGGCGGGCGCACACCCGTCGCCGGAATGGCGCATGCGGTGACGGTCCTCCTGGTTCTCGTCTTCCTCGGAAAGTGGGCCCGCTACATTCCGATGGCGACACTGGCGGCGATTCTGACGATCGTCTCGTACCACATGAGCGAGTGGCGGTCCTTCGCGAACCTCTTCAAGACTCCCGGGGGCGACGTGGCCGTGCTGCTGACGACCTTCCTCCTCACCGTGCTGATCGATCTCACGGTCGCCGTCCAGGTCGGCGTCGTCCTCGCGGCGTTCCTCTTCATCAAGCGCATGGCCGACGTCACGAACGTGGGCGCGGTGACGCGGGAGCTGACCGATGCCCCCGACGGGACGATGAACGCGGACGTGGACGGCGTCGCGCGGCGGCGCATCCCGGACGGCGTCGAGGTCTACGAGGTCACCGGCGCCTTCTTCTTCGGGGCGGCCGACAAGATCAAGGAGGTCCTCCAGTTCGTCGCCCGCAAGCCGAAGGTCTTCATTCTGCGCATGCGCAACGTTCCCATCATGGACGCCTCGGGCCTGCGCGTCCTCGACGACCTCTTCGAGTCTTTCGCGAGGCAGGGCATCCGGTTCGTGATCGCGGGCATCCAGGAACAGCCCCTCGCCGCCCTGGTCCGCGCGGGCAAGCTCGAGGAATACGGCCGCGACAATTTCGTGGCGAGTCTGGACGACGCGCTTGCGACCGCCCGGCGGCACATCGGGGCAGGCGAGGAAGGCCCACGGTGAACGAGCCCTCGGGCGGCTCGACGGGCATCCGATTTCCTCCGCCGCTGCTCTACGTCGTCGCGCTGGCGGTCGGCTTTTTCCTGCAGCACCGCTGGCCGGTGCCGGTCGCCCCTGGCCACCCGAGGGTCGCGTCGGCCGCCGGGGCCGTTCTCGTCGTCCTGGGCCTGGGGCTCGCGGTCGGCGGAGTCATGACCTTCCGCCGGGCCGGCACCAGCCCGAATCCGACGCGCCCGACCCGAGCGCTGACGATCGCCGGCCCGTACCGATTCACGCGCAACCCGATGTACCTGGGTCTCGCGCTCGCGAGCGCGGGAGCCGCGGTCGCGTCGAATGCCCTCTGGCCGTTCCTGCTCGTGGTGCCCGCGGCCGCCCTCATGGTCCCTCTCGTGATCGCCCGGGAGGAGCGTTACCTCGAGGGAAAGTTCGGCGACGAGTACGTCCGGTACCGGTCGAGCGTCCGGCGCTGGATCTGAGCCCGGCGTCCGGCCTCGCTCCTCGTCATCTTCGCTCCCCGTCCTCGAGGTACTTCAGGAAGTCCTTCTCCGGGACGGGCCGGCTGAAGTGGTAGCCCTGGCCGAGCTCGCAGCCCGATGCGCGCAGGGCATCGGCCTCCTCGACGCCCTCGATGCCTTCGCCGACCATGACGAGGTGCATGGCCTTGCCGAGGTCCACGATTCCGCGCGCCAGCGGCGAGAGTCCCTTGGTGCCCGACGGCGTGCGGCCTCGGATGAAAGACTGA
>DATMNJ010000333.1:0-2855 GCA_035569175.1 Thermoanaerobaculia bacterium
CTCGCGGCCGAGCGCTGGTGGGCAGGGGGAGACCTGTACGCGGACCCGCGCGGCTACCACTACCTTCCGCAGTTTGCGCTGCTCTTCGCGCCCTTCCACGCGCTTCCCGTCCCGGTGGGGGACATCCTGTGGCGGTCACTGTCGGTGGCTCTCGTCCTGGGCGGGATCGCGGCGTTCGTCCGGCTCGCGCGGCCGGCCGAGCCCGGGCGCTTCTTCTTCGTCGCGTGCCTGCTCGCCCTCGCCCCATGCCTCGGGGCGGTGCGCAACGGCCAGGCCAACCTCGCGTTCGCGGGGCTCTGCCTTCTGCTGGCGGTCTGCCTCGCGTCGTCGCGGTGGAGCCTGGCGGCCGCGTGTCTGGTCGCGCTCGTCGCGGTCAAGCCGCTCGGCCTCGTGCTGGTACTGCTGGCGCCCTGGTTCTATCGGAAGCTCCTCGCGCCGCTCGCCGTCGGCCTCGCGGCGTTCGCGGCGCTCCCGTTTCTCTTCGCGCGGCCGGACTACGCGATCGGTCAGTACCGGGCCGCGGCCGAGCACCTGGCCGGCTGGTCCGGAACGACCGAGAATCGCTTCGCCGACCTGACGGCTCTGCTGCGAATGGCGGGCCTCCAGTTCTCGCCGGGCGCGGCGGTCGTCCTGCGGGGGCTCGCGGCTCTCGCGACGCTCGGTCTCTGGCTGCGCGCGGCGTCCCGGAGCCGCGAGCCGTGGCGGGCGCTCACGCTCATTCTGCTCGGCACGGTGTACCTCATGCTGTTCAACCCGATGACCGAGAAGAACAGCTACGCGATCGTCGCTCCGGCGTTTGCCGTCAGCGCCGCGGCCTGCTTCGCGACCGCGAGCACGCGGCCGGTCGGCTGGTTCCTCGCCGCGGTGCTGCTGTCCGTCGGAATCCTTCCGGAGCTCCTGTGGCGCGTGACCCGCGACTTCGGTCTCTGGTGGGACCCGCTCACGGTGCTCGCGGTCGGCGGCGCCATGGCGTACGCGATCCTCCGGCGCGGGCAGGTGTTCGCATTCGAGGAGCGGGCGTGAAGGTTCTCGACGCGTCGATCGTCGACGGCCGCTACCGGGTCGCGCTCGCCGAGGTGGACCCTCCCGTCGCACGCCCCGGCGAAGTCCTCGTCAAGGTCGCGGCTTCGGGGCTCAATCGCGCCGACCTTTCCCAGATCGCCGGCCACTATCCGGCGCCGCCGGGGGAGCCGGCGACCCTCGGCCTCGAGCTGTCGGGCGTCGCCGTCGAGAGCGGGGAGAGCGTCTGCGCCCTCGTCGCCGGGGGCGGGCACGCCGAGTTCGCGGTGGTGCCGGTCGGGCAGATTCTGCCCGTGCCGAAGGGCCTCGCACTTGCGCAGGCGGCCGCGATTCCGGAAGCGTTCCTGACGGCGTATCTGAACCTCGTCCTCGAGGGCGGCCTCGCGCGCGGCGGCCGGGCGCTCGTGCACGCGGGCGCCTCCGGCGTGGGCCTCGCGGCGATCCGGATGGCGAAGCATCTCGGCGCCGCCGTCGCGGCGACGACGCGCAGCGCGGGCAAGCTGCCGGCGCTCGGCGAGGCCGGCGCGGACCTGGCGATCGACACGAGCGTCGAGGCCTTCGCCGCGGCGATCGAACGCGCCTGGGGGCCGGACGCCGTCGACGTGATCCTCGATCCGGTGGGCGCCGGCACGCTCCCGGGGGACCTCGACGTCCTCGCCCTCGAAGGCCGCATCGTGTTTCTCTCGGCGCTGTCGGGCGCGAAGGCCGAGCTCGATCTTCAGCGCCTGATGGGCAAGCGCGGCCGGATCATCGGTTCGATGCTGCGGGCGCGGACGCGGGACGACAAGGCCCGCATCGTGGGCCGCTTCCGTTCGGAGGTCCTGCCCGGGTTCGAGTCGGGCGCCCTGCGCGTGACGATCGACTCGACGTTTCCGCCCGAACGCGCCACCGAGGCGTTCGAGCGCATGCGCGAGAGCCGAAACGTCGGGAAGATCCTGATCGACTGGAGCTAGCACGCCGCCGGTCGCGCGGCGACCTGGCGCCGAAACGCAGCCGGCGGTTGCTCGGCGACGCCTTTCGGACGGAATTGACCCGTTTGCTAGACTTACCGGCTCTCGAGGAGGCGATCTGGCGATTTTCGGTAAGACGGATGGGACGAGCGGGCACGCGGAGGCGCCGGAACGAGCGGCAGCGGTCCCGACGCCGGCGACGGTGATCGGCCCGAAGGCCCGGTTCGTGGGCGAGTTCTCCGGGGACGAGGACCTGGCGATCCTCGGCCGCTTCGAGGGCAACATCGACATCCAGCGGCGGGTGACCGTCGCGCCGTCCGGAGAAGTGAAGGGGGACATCCACGCCCGCTCGGTCGTCGTCGGCGGCCGGGTCCATGGGCAGATTCGCGCCGACGAACGGGCGGAGCTTCTCGCCTCCGCCTCGGTCCAGGGAAACGTCAACGCGCCCAAGGTGGTCATTGCCGAGGGCGCTCAACTCCAGGGGAACGTGGCCATGTCCACGGCGGCCTCGGCCGCGGCCCCTGCCCAGAAGAAAGAGGAGAAGTGATGGCCACGGAGATCGCGGTCGAAACGCAGCACAACTACATCGGGGGAAAGTGGGTCCCGTCCGCCTCCGGCGCGACCTTCGAAAACCGGAATCCGGCGGATCGGGACGAGCTGATCGGGCTCTTCCCGAAGAGCGGGAAGGCGGACGTGGACGCGGCCGTCGCGGCGGCGAAGAAGGCGTTTCCGGGCTGGAAGAACACGCCGGCGCCGCGGCGTGCCGAGGTGCTCTACGCGGCCGGCGAGATCCTGAAGCGGGACAAGGAGAAGCTGGCGCGTCTGATGACCCGGGAGATGGGCAAGGTCCTGGCGGAAACGCGCGGCGACGTCCAGGAAGCGATC
>DATMNJ010000334.1:0-16140 GCA_035569175.1 Thermoanaerobaculia bacterium
TCTGGAAGCCCGCGAGCAGCTCGTTCTTTCGCGTGAGCTCGCGGCGGTCCTCGAGGATCTCTCCGTCGTGGCGCTGCGTGAAGGCCCAGTAGGACTCGAAGTTCTCGGCCCTCTCGGCGTCGGTACTGGGGGTGAAGATGGATCGCTGGCGCGCGGAGCGCGGACTGGCCTCGTTTTTCACGGGCGAATATTAACCGAAGTCGGGGGAGTCGGTGGGGACGGGCGGACGCGGGATTCCCCGAGGCCCGCCGTCAGTTGGCCCTGGCGAACCGGGCGCGCTCGAGGGTGGCGGCGGGGTGCAGGCTGTCGTCGAGGAAGCGGCCGAACGCCTCCGACGCGAGCGGCCGCGACAGCAGGTAGCCCTGGAGCTGGTCGCAGTCGTGGCCCTTCAGGAAGGCGAGCTGTTCCTCGGTCTCGACCCCTTCGGCGATCACGACGAGCTCGAGGCTGCGTCCCATCGCGATGACCGCCATGGCGATCGCCGCGTCGTCCTTGTCGGTCGGAAGGTCGCGCACGAAGGACTGATCGAGCTTGATGCGGTCGATGGGAAAGCGCTTCAGGTAGTTGAGCGAGGAATATCCGGTCCCGAAGTCGTCCATGGAGATGCGCACGCCCTGCTTCTTGAGGCCCCAGAGCGTGTTGATCGAATGCTCGGCGTTCTGCATCGCGTTCGACTCGGTGATCTCGAGGTCGAGCTTGTCCGGCTCGAGGCCGCTCTCGTCGAGCGCCTGGGTCACCTGGCTGACGAGGTCCGTCTGCTGGAACTGGCGGCTCGAGAGGTTCACCGAGACGGTCAGGCGCGGGAAGCCCTTCTCGTGCCACTTGCGCGCCTCGGCGCACGCCGTCCGGAGGACCCACTCGCCGATCGGCACGATGAGACCCGACAGCTCGGCGAGCGGGATGAAGTCCATGGGCGGAATCAGGCCGAGCTCCGGGTGTCTCCACCGGACGAGTGCTTCCGCGCCGAGCAGCTCGGCCGTCCGGAGGTCGATGAACGGCTGGAAGTGGAGCTCGAGCTCGTCGTTGGCGATCGCCTGGCGCAGGCGGCTCTCGAGCGACAGGCGCTCGACCGCTTTCGCGTTCATGGCCGGCGTGTAGAGCTGGTAGTTGTCGCGCCCCTGGTCCTTGGCCCGGTACATCGCCGAATCCGCGTTGCGGACGAGGGTCTCGGAGTCGTGGCCGTCGGACGGGTAGACCGAGACCCCGACGCTGGTCGTCACGAAGAGCTCGCGCCCGTCGATCCAGAACGGGTCGTGGATCGCCTCGCAGATCTTGCGCGCGATCTTCGCGGCGTCTTCCTCGGCGCTGATGCCCGGCACGAGCAGGGTGAACTCGTCGCCGCCGAGGCGCGCCACCGTGTCGCCCTCGCGGACGTGCTCCTGGATCCGCTCGGCGACCTGGCGCAGCAGTTCGTCCCCGACCGAGTGCCCGAGCGAGTCGTTGATCGTCTTGAAGCGATCGAGGTCCAGGAAGAGGACGGCGAGGCGCTGATTGTGCCGGTGGGCCTGCGCGACGGCGAGCGTCAGCCGGTCGTTGAAGAGCAGCCGGTTCGGGAGGTTGGTGAGCGGGTCGTGGAACGCGAGGTGCTTGACCTGCTCCTCGGCCCGCTTGCGCTCGCTGATGTCGATGACGGTGCCCTCGATGACCGAAAGCAGACCATCGGGCCCCTCGGCGAGATTTTCGTTCTGGAGGACCCAGACGAGGCTCCCGTCCTTTCGCTTCAGGCAGAGCTCGTAGTTGGTCAGGCTCTGGCGCTCGACGAGCTTGGCGATGGCCGCCTGGCGGTCCTCCGGTTTCACGTAAAAGTCCCAGGCGGCCTGGCGCAAAACCTCCTCGCGCGAGCCGTAGCCGAAGATCCGGGCAAACGATTCGTTGCAGTCGAGAATCCGGCCCTCGAGCGTCGACCGGTAGACGCCCGCGAGGTTGCGCTCGAAGAGGGCGCGATAGCGTCGTTCGGACAATTTGAGGGCGTCCTCGATCTGCCTGCGTCCGCTGATGTCGACGATCGTCCCGATGCTCAGGGCAGGGCGGCCCCCGCCCTCCGGCAGGAGGCTCCCGGAGTGGTGCCAGTGAACGATCCGGCCGTCCCGGGTCTGGACGCGGTACTCCTCGAAGAAGGGCTCTCCGGTCTGGAAGTGGCGGGCCGCGGCCGCGCTGACGCGGCCCCGGTCCTCGGGGTGAATCGCTTTCTCCCACGCCTCGACCGAGCGCTCGAACTCGCCGGGCGCGCAGCCGAGCAGCCGGTCGACGTCGCCGAACCACGTGATCCGTCCGCCGGCGCGATCGCACTCGTGGACGAGGTCGGCGGCCATCATGGCGGCCCGCCGGAAGAGCTCTTCCGCCTGCCGCAGCGAGAGGACCTCGGGGCGGGCGACCTCGTCGAGCCGACGGGCGAAGACGGTGGCGAGGCTCTTGCCGTCGCGGACGAGCTCGCCGAAGACGAGCTCGAGACCGAGCGGCCGGCGGGAGGCGTCCTGGCCGACGGCGGGCATCCGCTCGGCGCCGCCGTCGGCGCCGGTCTTCGGGCGGCGCGGCCGGTAATCGGGCAGCAGCGACGTGACGGGCTGGCCGATCAGCGCGGCCACGGGATAGCCGAAGAGGATCCCCGCCGCGCGATTGGCGAAGAGCAGCGTGTCGGCGGCATCGACGATCAGGATCGCGTCGGGCGCCGACTCGGCGAGGCCGCGGAATCGCAGCTCGCTCTCGGAGAGCGCTTTTTGCGCCTGGCGCCGCTCCCGGCGAATCTGCGCCTCCCGCAGCTCCCGCTCGAGGATCGGGCAGAGGCGCAGCAGGCTCGCGTGGGGGATGCAGTTCTGCGCGCCCGCCTTCATCGCGCGCACGGCCGTCTCTTCGCCGAGCGTCTCGGCCACGACGAGGAAGGGAACGTCGATGTCGTTTTCCTTCAGGAGGGCCAGGGCGTCGAAGGCCGAGATGCCGGGCGTCGCGACTTCGGACAGCACGACGTCCCAGCCGCCTGCGACGAGCGCGCGCTCGAGGCCTTCGCGCGACGCCACGCGCTCGATCACCGGATCGAAGCCGCCGCGGGCAAGCTCCTCGGAAAGGAGTCCGGCGCCGGACGCACGATCATCCACGAGCAGGGCTCGGAGGGGAACGCTCATTTTGGTGTGACGCAATTATAGGGACGCCGGGGCCCTGCGTCTCCTGTCCTTCGGCGTGTTTCGGAGGGCGAAGGACAGGTCGGGGTTTAGCCGCGCGCGGCCCGGAGAATGGCGAGCGCCACGGTCTCGACGCCGTTCAGGATGAACTGCACGCCGATCACCGCGGTGATGAGGCCCATGATCTTCGACACGATCTTCTGGCCCGTCTCGCCGATGAGAGCGACGAGCCGCGGCGCGGCCAGCAGGATCAGCAGGGTCAGCAGGATGTTCGCGGCGATCGCGACGGCGAGCGCCGCCCTGTGACCGGCGTCACGTGCCTGGCCGACGAGGACCATGACGGTGGAGATCGCGCCGGGCCCCGCGATGAGGGGCATGCCGAGGGGAACGATGGACGGGTCTCGCGTCATGAGGGGCGTCGCGCGCTCGGGCCGGTCGTCCTCGCCCAGGGTGCGCAGGCCCATGGACGTGAAGAGGATGCCTCCGGCAATCTGGAAGGCCGGCAGCGTGATGCCGAAGGCCGAGAAGATCGCACTGCCGGTCAGGGCGAAGATCGCGAGGATCACGGCCGCCGCCGCGCTCGCTCGGACCGCCATCTTGCGCCTGTCCTGCGGAGCGCCGGCGGTGAGAGACACGAAAAAGGGAGCGGCTTCGATCGGGTTGATGACGGAGAACAGCGACGAGAACGCGAGGACGACGAACTTCGCCTCGGCCGACGAGAACATGCTGCGAATACTACGCGAGCCGGGGGCCGGCCCCGTCTAGTCGCGCCGGGCGAACCAGAGTCCCGCGGCGGCGAGCAGGAGGGCCAGGAGCCCAGCCAGCTCCGGCGAGAGCATCGGGATTCCGGAGCCGATCGTCGTCACGGCCGTCGAGGTGTTGTTGCCCGGATCGGGATCGGGCGTCGCGGACGTTGCGGTCGCCGTGTTCGAGAGATTGCCGAAGGGCACGGTCACGTTGACGACGATCGTGATCGTCGCGCTGGCGCCGACGGCGAGGGTGCCGAGATCGGCGGTCACCGTCCCGTTGGTTCCGACCGCCGGTCCTGTACAGCGTCCCGGGACCGAGGTGCAGGAGGCGAACGTCGTGCCGGCCGGCAACGGATCGCCGAGCACCACGGCGACCGCGGGATCGGGGCCCAGGTTCACGACCGTCACGGTGTAGGTCAACGGCTGACCGGGGAGCGACGGGTTGCTCGAGGCCGTCTTCGAGACGACCAGGTTTGCGCCCGTGCCTGGCGGGGGCGTCGGTGTCTGCGTCGGCGTTCCGGTGACCGGGGTGAAGGTCGGCGTGGCCGTCGCCGTGCCGGTCGCCGTGTTGGTCGGCGTGCTCGTAAGCGTCCGCGTCGGCGTCGCGGTGGATGTTGCGGTCGGGGTGCTCGTCGCCGTGCTGGTCGACGTCGCCGTATTGGTGAAGGTCAGGGTCGGCGTCAGCGTGAATGTCGCCGTGGGCGTCGCCGTGAACGTGTTCGTCGGAGTGTTGGTCGGCGTATTCGTCCGCGTCGGCGTATTGGTCGGCGTGTTCGTGAAGGTCTGAGTCGGCGTGAAGGTGAACGTCGCCGTCGGAGTGGGCGTGAACGTGTTCGTGGGTGTGTTGGTCGGCGTGTTGGACGGGGTCAGCGTCGGTGTGGCCGTGTTGGTTGGCGTGTTGGTGAAGGTCTGAGTCGGCGTCGCGGTGTTGGTCGGTGTGTTTGAGGCGGTATTGGTCGCCGTAAGGGTATTCGTTGGGGTGTTGGTGGGCGTGCTGGTCGAGGTCGTGGTGTTGGTGAAGGTCAGCGTGGGCGTGAACGTAAACGTCGCCGTGGGCGTCGGCGTGAACGTGTTCGTCGGTGTGTTCGTGGCCGTACTGGTCGGCGTATTGGTGAAGGTTCGAGTGGGCGTGGCCGTGTTGGTCGGCGTGTTGGACGGGGTCAGCGTCGGCGTGAACGTGTTGGTCGGCGTGTTTGTTGCGGTGTTGGTCGCCGTAAAGGTGTTCGACGGAGTATTGGTGGGCGTGCTGGTCGGAGTCGCCGTGCTCGTGAAAGTGAGCGTTGGCGTGAACGTAGACGTCGCCGTGGGCGTCGGCGTGAAGGTGCTCGTGGGCGTGTTCGTCGCCGTATTGGTTGGCGTATTGGTGAAGGTTTGAGTGGGCGTGGCCGTGCTGGTCGGTGTGTTGGAGGGGGTCAGCGTCGGAGTGGGGGTGTTGGTCGGTGTGTTCGTTCGTGTGTTCGTGGGCGTGGCTGTATTCGTCGGTGTGTTCGTCGGCGTGTTGGTGAGCGTGGGTGTGTTGGAAGGGGTCAGTGTCGGAGTGGCCGTGTTGGTCGGCGTGGCCGTGCTCGTGGGAGTGTTCGTTGGCGTATTGGTCGGGGTCGGCGTGTTGGACGGCGTCAGGGTGGGCGTGGATGTGAACGTCGGCGTGAACGTAGGCGTCGGCGTGGGGAGACACTCCGCGCCGGAGCTCGAGCCGGGGACCTGGTTCGGCAGGACGTTGATCGCGAGCGTTCCCGCGCTTCCGCTCGTTGCGCCGAACGCGTTCGCGTCCGTCGTCGTCGTTCCGTTGACGCCGCCCGTCACGTCGGAGGCGGCCGGGGCGCTCGAGAGCAGGATCGCTCCGCCGGCGCCGCCGCCCCCGGGACCGTGGTAGTTGCAGTTGCCGCCGGGGGGATTGGCACCGCAGTTGGTGCCGGGGCCGGAGGTCGGCCAGGCGTTGGCCCCCGCCCCGCCCCTGGCGGCCACGGTCAGTCCGCCGAGTGTGGTGTTGAGGGCGGTGAAGACGATGCTGCCGCCGGCGCCGCCGCCGCCGCCGCCGTCGTTCAGAGGCACCGGACCGGTCGCGCCGTTGGCGGTGATCGTCCCGGTGTTGGCGACGCTGCCGACGCGGATCATGACGAGGCCTCCGCCGGCCGCGCCGCTCGACAGGGCCCCGCTGCTGTTATTCCGGGTGCCGGCGCCGCCGCCGCCGCCGAGGACGACCTGGGTCACCGAGGCGGGGAACGGCGCGCCGCCGAAGCCGCCGACGTCGAGGCCGCTGCTCCAGGATCTGCCGCCCTGGCCGCCGGTGCTTCCGTTGCCGCCGCCGCCGCCGCCGGAATTCTCGTCGTTGGCGGCCGGATGACCGTCGGTGCCGCCGCCGCCGGCGTTGCCGGGCGCGCCGCGGGCGATTCCGCCGCTCACCGCGGCGTTCTGGTTCGGATAGTCGGTGCCCGATGCGACGGTCGTGCCGGAGACCGCAGCGTAAATCCAGCCCGGCGTCCCGGCAATGCCCTCGCCCTTGGCGCCGTCGAAGTTCTTGGCGGAATCCGAAACCACGTCGGTGTTGGCCCCGCCGGTATCGCCCGTGAGTTGGCGGGCACCGCCGCCTCGGAACCCCAGGCCATCCACGCTGACCGTCACGCCGCCGAGGTCCAGGGCGCCGGACACGTCGACGGCGAGAACGCCGCCGCTCGATCCGTCCCAGGGTGCGGCGGTCAGGCCCGCGGTGAGGGTCGCCGAGCTGTACTGGGGGACACGGATGACCTGGAAACTGCGTTGGCCCTGGGTCACCGTCGCGGCGGCGCTCGTGTAGGTGTTGACGAGGCCGTTGCCGGCACCCGTTCCCTGGAACGTCAGCGTGCCGCCGCCGGTGGGCAGGGCGCTCGTGGCCTTCACATACTCGTACCTGCCCGTGTTGTTCAGGGCGGTCGAGCCGCTCGCGTTGCCCCCGGCGACGCCGTCGCCATACGAATCCGTGTTGGACGAGTCGATCGCCGCGTCCTGCACCTGGATGACGAGCAGGAGGTCGCCGGACGCGATGGCGGTCGCGGCGCCGCGGCTGGCCCCGAGGGTGACGGACGCGGTGCCCGCCGCTGCCGAGGCGGTCGCGGGCCAGTAGGTGTTGACGACGCCGGTCAGGTTTCCGGACCCGTCGCGGCCGGGGGTCGCGCAGTCGACCGCGGCCTCGGAGGGGTTGGGCGGCAGAAGGAGCAAGAGGGCCAGGAATGCTCGCAATCCGGCCAATCGCCGGACAGACCTCAGGCGCAAGAGGCTCCCACCGTCAAACTGATTTCTCCCCTGACAACCGGGACGAACTGACTCGATTCTAGAAGGCCAGTTCCGTTATTCCAAGCGAAAACATTACGCGATTAGAATCACGTTCCCGATGGACTTCCTCCGGATCCGCGGCGCGCGGCAGCACAATCTCCAGAACGTCTCCTGCGACATTCCGAGAAACCGACTCGTCGTCATCACGGGAGTCTCGGGCTCGGGAAAATCCTCTCTCGCTTTCGACACGATCTTCGCCGAGGGGCAGCGCCGCTACGTGGAGTCGCTCTCCGCCTACGCCCGGCAGTTCCTCGAGCAGATGGAGAAGCCGGACGTGGACTCGATCGAGGGCCTCTCGCCGGCGATCTCGATCGAGCAGCGGACGACCTCGCGCAACCCCCGATCGACCGTCGGGACGGTGACCGAGATCTACGACTACCTGAGGCTGCTGTACGCCTCCGTCGGCAAACCCCACTGCCCGAAGTGCGGGCGGGCGATCCAGGCGCAGACGATCCAGGAGATGGTGGATCGGGCCCTGCGGCTGCCGCTCGGAAGCAAGTTCGTGGTCCTCGCGCCCTACGTCGCGGGCAAGAAGGGCGAATACCGCAAGCAGATGGCGGAGATGGTCAAGGAGGGCTTCCTGCGCGCCCGGGTTGACGGGAAGATGGTGGACCTCGACGATCCGCCCGAGCTCGACAAGCAGAAGAAGCACACGATCGAGATCGTGGTGGACCGCCTCGTGGCCAAGCCGGCCGGCGACGAGGAGTACCGCAAGCGCCTGGCCGACTCGATCGAGACGGCGGCCCGTGTCTCCAACGGGCTCATCATCCTCTCGGTGGCGGACGGCCCCGAGGAGGTGCTCTCGGCCAACTACGCCTGCCCGGATTGCGGCACCTCGCTGACCGAGATCACGCCCCGCCTCTTCTCCTTCAACTCGCCCTACGGCGCGTGTCCGAAGTGCTCGGGCCTGGGAACGAATCTGAAGGTCGACCCCGAGCGCCTCGTGGTGGACCCGGGCCGCTCGATCGAGAGCGGGGCGATCGCGATCCTGAAGCCGGGCTCGACGAACTGGCGGTCACGGCAGCTGGCCACTCTGGCGAAGCACTACAAGTTCCGGCTGGACCAGCCGTTCGGCAAGCTTCCGAAGGCTGCACAGAAGGTCATTCTGTACGGGTCCGGCGACGACGAGATCAAGTTCTCCTACGTGGCCGAGAAGGGGGAGTACCACTGGCGCTCCTCGTTCGAGGGCCTGGTGCCCATGATCGAGCGGCGCTACCGGGAGACCGAGAACCCGGAGCAGCGAGCCGAGCTCGAGGTCTACATGTCGGCCGAGCCGTGCCCCGACTGCCTCGGGCGGCGGTTGAAGCCCGAGGCGCTGGCCGTGCGCGTGGGCGGCCGGCCGATCGACGAGGTGTCCTCGGAGACGATCCTGGACGCGATCGGCTTCTTCGAAGACTTGAAGCTCTCTCCGCGCGAGAGGGAGATCGCCGGCAAGATTCTCAAGGAGATCCAGGATCGCCTGGGCTTTCTCGCCAACGTCGGGATCGGCTACCTCAACCTGTCGCGTGGCGCCGCGTCGCTGTCGGGCGGCGAGTCCCAGCGCATCCGCCTGGCCACCCAGATCGGCTCGAAGCTGATGGGCGTCCTCTACGTCCTCGACGAGCCGTCGATCGGCCTGCACCAGCGGGACAACCGCAAGCTGATCGACACGCTGATCTCCATGCGCGACCTGGGCAACACGGTCGTCGTGGTCGAGCACGACGAGGAGACGATCCGATCGGCCGACTGGGTCATCGACCTCGGTCCCGGCGCCGGCCTGCACGGCGGCCGGATCGTCGGGGAGGGGTCGCCCGAAGACCTCCTGCGGTTCCCGGATTCCCTGACCGCCAAGTACCTCTCGGGCGAGCGGGCGATCCCGATCCCCGAGCGCCGGCGGGAGGGCTCCGGCAAGGCTCTCGTCGTCCGCGGCGCGCGGGAACATAACCTGAAGGACCTCGACGTGCGCTTTCCGCTGGGCGTCATGACGGCGGTCACCGGCGTTTCGGGCTCGGGCAAGTCCACCCTCGTCAACGACATCCTGTACCGGGCGCTCGCGCGCGCCCTCCACGGCGCGTCCGAGAAACCCGGCGCGCACGACAGGGTCGAGGGCATCTTCGAGGTCGACAAGGTCATCAACATCGACCAGGCCCCGATCGGCCGCACGCCGCGCTCGAATCCGGCGACCTACACCAACGTCTTCAACCCGATCCGCGAGCTCATGTCGCGAACCCCCGAGGCCCGGGCGCGCGGCTACCAGCCGGGACGCTTCTCGTTCAACGTCAAGGGCGGCCGCTGCGAGGCCTGCGCGGGCGACGGGCAGATCAAGATCGAGATGCACTTCCTGCCCGACATCTACGTGACCTGCGACGTGTGCGGCGGCAAGCGCTACAACCGCGAGACGCTCCAGGTCCACTACAAGGGCAAGTCGATCGCCGACATCCTGGCGCTGACGGCCGAACAGGCGCTGGAGGTCTTCGCGAACGTCCCCCCGGTCGCGAACATCTGCCGTACACTCGTCGAGGTGGGCCTCGGCTACATCCAGCTCGGCCAGTCTTCGACGACCCTGTCGGGCGGCGAGGCGCAGCGCGTCAAGCTGGCCCGCGAGCTCGCGCGGCGCTCGACCGGCCGGACGCTCTACCTCCTCGACGAGCCGACGACGGGCCTCCACTTCGACGACATCCACAAGTTGCTCGGCGTCCTCGGGTCGCTGACGGAGAAGGGCAACACCGTGATCGTGATCGAGCACAACCTCGAGGTCATTCGGACCGCCGACCACGTCATCGACCTCGGCCCGGAAGGGGGCGACGCCGGCGGCCGCATCGTCGCCGAGGGCACCCCGGAGCAAGTCGCCGAAGTTCGCGCCTCGCACACGGGGCAGTTTCTGCGCCGCATGCTCGGGGCGTCGCGCAAGAAGGTTCGCGCGTGAGCCGGCGCGGGATCGCCGCGGCGGCCCTCGGCCTCGCTCTCGCGGCCGGAACGGTCGCGGCGCAGACGGCGCCTCCGACCCCGGCCCCGACGTCCGCGAAGCCGGTGAAAAAGGCGGCGAAGGCCCCGAAGGCCCCGCTCGACTTCGCGGGGGTGTGGGACATCGACCTCAAGGGGAGCCGAGGGATCTCGAAGAACATGGAGAAGGCTGTCTTGAGCGTCCGTCAGAACGGCGACCGGATCTGGATCGAGCCGATCGAGCAGCCGAAGCCCTACCTTTCGGGCGAGGAGATCGTCGTGGACGGCCGGCTCTACGAGAAGGCTGTCGGTTCCGGCCACAAAGGCTCCGTGCAGGCGCAGTGGGGCAACGACAAGCAGTCTCTCTGGATTCAGGCGACGACCACCGTCGGCGAGCCACCCAGCACCGCCGTCCAGAGGACCGTGTGGCGCTTGCCCGAGGGCGGCAAAGTCTGGACACGCCAGACCTGGACCGTCCAGAACGGCCAGACTCGGGAATCGTTCCTCGTCTTCCGGAAGCGGGACGCTCCGAAGCTGTAGCCGCAGCCGGGCGCGGACGGTGATGGCTCGCACCGGGCCAAACGCCCGCCCCCCGGCCCGATTCGAGCTGATCTGAGGCCGTTCGTCCGGCCGCGCTACAATTTGCCCCTGCCGTGATCACCGGATTCAATACCGACGTCAAGCACAAGAACCGCGTCTTCCACATCCAGACGGAAGACAAGGGCGAGGCGAATCCGTACGTGGAATCGCTGGTGTACGTCGGTGGCGAGATCCTCGCGACCAAGCGAACCTCCTACGCCGAGGTCGTCCAGACCGGCCGCGACGACCACGCCGTCCAGGACCTCATGGAGCAGCAGCACCGCACGATGATCGCGGCCATCCAGCGCGGCCGGTTCGACGGCGCCAACGGCGGGATCCAGGTTCCGGAGGGGATGTCGCCGCCCACGGCTCCGGCGGCCGCGCCGTCCGCGGCCCCGGCGGCCTCGAAGTCGTCGGTCGTTCCGCCGCCTCCGGCGTCTGGTCCGACCGGGATCCCGGCCGCCGTGGCGGCAAAGGTGGTGCGGCCCGAGAAGGCGGAAAAGGCGGCGAAGTCCGGGAAAAACGAGAAAGGGGAGTCGACCGCCCCGCCGGGAACCCGGTCGCCGCTGGCCGAGAGCGACCGCAGTCTCGATCAGCTCGTTCTCGATTATCTCGTCTCCGACGAAGTCCCGGACGAGGTGGATCTGACCCTGACGCCCGCGCCCGACTTCGTGTCCGGCCGATCCGTGCAGTCGCGACTCAAGGCGACCTCCGGCTCGCCGCCGCGCCCGCTCGCCGGAGCCGCCGTGCAGGTGCGCATCCTCTCGACGTCGGCCCGCGCGGCGACCGCCTTCGAGGGGAAGACGGCCGCGGACGGATCCTGCTACGTGTCGTTCATGGTGCCGGCATTTCCCAACGGAAGCGCCGCCGCCGTCATCCGCGTCACGGGCGGCCGGGCGAGCTCCGAAGTCCAGTACCCCATCAAGAAGAAATGACCGCCGAAGTCGCCATCCGGGTCAACGGGGAGCCGATGCGTCTCCCTTCCGGGGCATCGGTCGCAGACCTGCTCGAGAAGCTGAAGATCGCCACCCCTCGCGTCGCCGTCGAGCGCAACCGCGAGATCCTGCCGAAGGCCCAGTACGCCGGGACTTCTCTCGCGGAGGGTGACGTCTTCGAGGTCGTGGAGCTGGTCGGCGGCGGATGACAGCGGCCGGCGGCTTGCGCTTGCCCGCGCGGGTCCCATCGGGTATTCTCCGCGCTCCCGAGTGGGCCGTTAGCTCAATTGGTAGAGCAAGAGACTCTTAATCTCTAGGTTGTAGGTTCGAGTCCTACACGGCTCACCACTCTTTCCTCAGGAATCCTCACTTTTTTCGTCGGTTGTCCGTGAATTGTCCGTGTCCGGGGTCGGGGTTTGCCGCCCTTTCTGCCGAGACTTCTCCTCGCGCACATAGTTCTCGACCCGCCTGAACGCGTTGGCGGTGTCCTCGGCGTCCTCGATCATGTACCTGCGAAATGGATCCGCCGTCCGGTGGCCGGAAATCTTCATGGTCGTCGCCTGTGGAACACCCGCGTGGATCAGGTTTTCGGATCGCTGAGCGGCGAAGGTCGTAGATCTGAAGGTCGGGCAGCTTGGCAGTCTTCCCTATTTTGCGTGCAGCGATGGGATCGACTTCTGAATTTCGTTCGGCGGTACCGGGCAGATCGCCTGGTTTTGAGACGCCCTACCGCTCGCCGTGACAGTCCGGAACCCGTTGGCCTCTGAGTCGCGACAGGTTTCTTGGGTGATACGATCTTGGCCTCCGATTCCCTCCGACGGACCCACGCCAAGGGTGCCAGCCCGTCGCCCGGCCTTCGGCGAGAAGTGGAGTGCGTCGTGAAGCGTTCGTCCATGTGGATGGCGGTCACAAGACTGTTGCGACGGCGGAGACTCGGCAACCGCATTGGAAGAAGGCATGAACAGATGAACCTGTCCGGCTTTGCTCGATTTGTTGCGGTCTGTTTCCTTGGCGCGGGCGGCATCGCCGTCGGCCAAGTCATCACCGAGTTTCCGATTCCCACGACCGGCAGTCAATCCTTCTACATCGCAACCGGACCAGATGGCAATCTCTGGTTCGCGGAAGTTAGTGGCAACAAAATTGCCCGCATCACCACGGCGGGTGTTGTGACCGAGTTCCCAATTCCGACGCCCGGTGCCGATGCATTTGGCATTGCGGCTGGCCCCGATGGCAACCTCTGGTTTACGGAAGGTGGCGGTGGGGGCAAGATCGGTCGCATCACGCCGACGGGAACGATCACAGAGTTTCCGATTCCGTCCGGCTCCGGCGCTCTCTACGGCGGACTCGCCACTGGCCCGGACGGCAATCTATGGTTCACGGAGCAGGTTGCCAACAAGATTGGCCGGATCACGACGGCTGGTACGATTACGGAGTTCCCGATCCCGACGCCTCTTAGCGGTCTTTATGGTGGTCTTGCCGCTGGCCCGGACGGGAATCTTTGGTTTACCGAAGTGTTCGCCTACCAGATCGGTCGCATCACGCCGACGGGAGTCATTACGGAATTCCCCGTTCCTAGCGCGGCTAGTCAGCCCTCGTATATCGCAGTTGGTCCGGATGGCAACCTGTGGTTCACCGAGTTCGATATGAATTTCGGCAACAAGATCGGACGGATTACCACGACCGGCGTCATTACGGAGTTCCCTACTCCCACAGCCGGTAGCCAGCCTAGTGCCATCGCCCCCGGTCTGGACGGTAACCTTTGGTTTACCGAAGTCGTAGCCAACCAGATCGGTCGTATCAACACCCTTGGCGTTGTGACGGGCGAGTTCTCGGTCCCGACTTTCTCCTGCGCTCCGCAGGGCATCGTGGCTGGGCCAGATGGGAACCTCTGGTTTGTAGAAGAATATGGAAACAAAATCGGTCGGATTACTCCGGCTGCGGCGACACCGCAGCCCCTTGCCGTAGACGCCAACATGGTCACGGGCAGCATCTCCAATCTCAACGGTGTTTTCGAACCGGGTGAAACGGTCCAAGTCGCCCCGCGTTGGATGAATACGCTAACCACGGCGCAGTCGTTCGGGGGAACGGCGTCGAACCTGACCGGCCCGGCAGGACCGACTTATACGATTGAGGGCAGCGCCGCCGACTACGGTGCCGTTGCCGGTGGAGCTACCGCAGACTGCAACACTTCTCCGGGCGGCTGTTATCTCATGAGCGTCTCCGGCACACGGCCCGTCCAGCATTGGGACGCGACGTTCACCGAAGACCTAAGCGTCAGCTCGGTCACGAAGACTTGGAAAGTGCACATTGGCGAAAGCTTCCCCGACGTCCCGACGTCGAATCCGTTCTACTCGTTTGTCGAGAATCTGTTTCACAACGGGATCACGGGCGGGTGCGCTGGCGGGAACTTCTGTCCGACGAACGCCGTGACCCGGTCGCAGATAGCGGTTTTGTTGATGAAGTCGAAGTTGGGTGCGACCCGAACACCACCACCCGCGACCGGAACCGTGTTCGCCGATGTCCCGGCAAGCGACTCGTTCGCGCCGTGGATCGAGCAGCTTGCTGGCTTTGCGATCACCGGAGGATGCGGCGGTGGAAACTACTGTCCTGACAGTCCCGTGACGAGGGCGCAGATGGCCGTTTTCTTGCTCAAGGCGGAACACGGCTCCAGCTATTTGCCGCCTAGCTGCACGGGGATCTTCTCCGACGTCGAGTGCACACCGACCCCGGCGTTTGCGGTGGATTGGATCGAGCAGCTTCATAACGAGGGCGTGACCGGCGGCTGCGGCACTGGCCTGTACTGCCCGTCCAATCCGGTCAATCGCGGTCAGATTGCGGTCTTTCTGACAAAGACCTTCGGGTTGAAGCTCTACGGTCCATAGGGATTAGGACGCGAGACAGCGATGAGCAAAGGATGCCTGTCGAGTCGGGTCCGGAGTCGAGTCGGAATCGCCGTCGTCGCCGTCCTGATCAGCACGGTCGTCACCGCCGGGGTGGGCGTCTGGACTACCAATGGACCGCCGGGTGGTCCGGCCTATACGGTGGTCGCCGATCCGGGCATCGCGGGCGTCGTCTACACAGTCGGTGCGCGGAGCATTGACAACGGGCTTACGTGGCAGGCGAATGGTTTAGCCTCGTACTCGCCCAATGCGGTGGCGGCTGGCACAGCGGGCAAGGTCTACGTCGCGGGTATTCTCGGTACATCGGCGGTGGTGTTGGGCAGCGAGGACGCCGGAGTAAGTTGGACTATACGCTCAACGATTCCCAACGCCGGAACCATGCCCGTTTCGGGAATTTCGGTCGATAGCCTCGTGGCCGACCCTCTGAACGCCGCAACGATTTATGCGCAATTTCGCCAAACCTATTCCTCGGGTCTCGGCAACGACAGAGTGACCCTTGAGAGAAGCCCCGATGGAGGACGCACTTGGGGGATCGCAGGCTTGTCTCTGGGTCCTACCTCGGCGGTGGCGGCTTTGGCAGTAAATCCCTTCAATACGGCTGTACTGCTCGCATGGGTCGTTGACTCTTTTTATCCGGGGGGCAATTACAGGAGCATAGACAGCGGGGTTTCTTGGTCGCCGGTGTCGGGCTTAAGCAGCCCCAGCTCGCCGGTATTCGACCCTCATACGCCCAACACGGCTTATGCGGTGAACGCAACGACGGGGATCAGCAAGAGCATTGACGGAGGCGCGACCTTCGCACCTATGGCTTCCAACCTAACCAATGCGTCCACACTCCTTATTTCGCCGACGCAATCGGGTCACTTCTTTGCGTTAGCAGACGGAGGTGTTCTCGCAAGCTCGGACGGAGGCGCGACTTGGACCCCGATAAACGAGGGCCTGCTGAGTCAGGGACCGCGCGATCTCGCTATTGACTCGACCGGCGGCTTCCTCCACGCGGGGACTAGCACCGGCGTCTTCGACTATCAAATCGCCATCTCGATATGCACCACCGACGCCCACACCCTCTGCCTCAACAACGGCAGGTTCTCGGTCACAGCAACTTTCCAGCAAACACCCGAGGGTCCCTCGTCTCCCGCAACCGCTGTTCCGCTGACAGCCGACACCGGATACTTCTGGTTCTTCGATTCAGCGAACGTCGAAATGGTCGTCAAGGTGCTGACCGGCTGTTCCGTCAACAACGAGTACTGGGTCTTTGCAGGGGGGTTGACCGACGTGGGCGTGCAGATGACTGTCACGGACACCGTTACGGGCGCGGTCAAGATGTACTCCAACGCCTTCGGCACGCCGTTCCAGCCGATTCAGGATTCGTCAGCGTTCCCGTGCCCATGAGAGGCCGGTCAGCGGTTCGAACTGGCGGCCTCCTCGCGGTCGCCGCTCTCATCAGTACGGTAGCCACAGCCGGAGTCGGCGTCTGGACGACGAATACACCGATCGGCGTCGGCGGTGTCATCACCGACGTCCAGACTCCCGGTATCGTCTACACCGCAAGCGACACCGTCCTGTTCAGGAGCATC
The DNA here is from genome assembly GCA_035569175.1 of Thermoanaerobaculia bacterium. GTDB lineage: Bacteria > Acidobacteriota > Thermoanaerobaculia > UBA5066 > Gp7-AA6 > DAHUXD01. The sequence goes on from DATMNJ010000334.1 coordinate 16,088, forward strand.
GATAACGGTGCGACGTGGACGCCGACCTCGTCCGTGGCAACAGGCGGTTTCGC